>JBDTNY010000087.1:0-13981 GCA_039933515.1 Actinomycetota bacterium | reverse complement strand
CCACCTGTCGAAGGTGCACGACTCGCACAACATCCACTTCGCCTGCCGCGTGTGGGGCCTGCGTGCCACCGACCTGAACCAGGGCGTCGTGTACGGGATCCAGACCGACGAGACCGTGCTCGACGACCGGCTGATGACCCGGTTCGACTACGACGACGTGTTCGGCACCGCTCTGAACCGCTTCTGTCTGCAGGCCGTGATCGGCCACCCGCTCACGGTCTACGGCAGGGGCGGCCAGACCCGCGGCTACCTCAACATCGTCGACACCTTGCAGTGCGTCGAGCTCGCGGTCACCCATCCGGCCGATCGCGGCGAGATGCGCGTGTTCAACCAGTTCACCGAGTCGTTCTCGGTCATGGACCTTGCGCAGCTCGTGCAGAAGGCCGGGGCCGAGGTCGGGATCGACGTCGAGGTCTCCTCGATCGACAACCCACGTTTCGAGCTCGAGGACCACTATTACAACCCGGTGCACACGAAGCTCCTCGACCTGGGCCTGAAGCCGCACCTGCTCTCGGAGACGCTGATCGAGTCGATGTTCTCGACGATGGAGCGGTTCAAGGACCGCGTGGTGGCCGATCACATCCTGCCGCGCGACCGGTGGCGCCCCACCGTGACCGAGGCGTAGCGCTCCATGTGGGCGCTCCGGCTTATCGCGGTCGTGGCCGCGATCGCGTTCTTCCTGGCGGCGGTCCGGGCGTACCAACGCAATGACCTCAGCCGGCTGAGCCTGTTCACGGCGTTCTTCGCGACCCTCACGGTCGTGCTGCTCGCGACGTTCCCGGACCTGTTCGACCCGGTCTTCTCAACGTTCAACTTCGCCCCGGGGAACAATCGCCGATTGATCGCCGTCCTCGTCGCATCGGTCGTCGTGCTGTTCCTGATGCTGTTCCGCTTGCAAGGACACTCCGACCGATCCGAACGGGCGATCCGCCAGCTCGTCGAGGCGCTCGCGGTGGAACGGTTCGACTGGGAAGAGGCCGGGCGACGGATCCCCGATGGCCCGAAGGTCGTCGCGATCTCACCCGCGTACAACGAGGCCGAGAACCTCGGCCCGGTCCTGGACGCGATGCCCAAGGAGATCGACGGGTACCACGTGATCCCGATCGTGGTCGACGATCATTCCGACGACGGGACGCCCGACGCGGCGCGCGCTGCCGGGGCGTTCGTCGCGACCCTGCCGATCCGCCGCGGCGGCGGGATGGCCCTGCGCGTCGGCTACGACGTCGCACTCAAGCTCGGTGCCGACATCGTGGTGACGCTCGATGCCGACGGACAGCACTTGCCCGAGGAGATCCCTCTGCTGATCGCGCCGATCGTCGAGGGTCGCGCCGACCACGTGAACGGCTCGCGGATGCTCGGGGACTTCGAGCGCGGAGGGCCGATGATCCGTCACGCGGGGGTGCACTTCTTCTCGTGGGTGGTCACGATCTTGACCGGCCAACGGGTCACCGACATCTCGAGCGGGTACCGGGCGACCCGGGCTGAGACGCTGCGCACGCTGATCCTCGTGCAGGACCAGTTCTGGACGTCGGAGGTCACGATCGAGGCGCTCCGACAGCACGCGCGCGTGGTCGAGGTGCCCGTCACCTTCCTGACACGGCGAGGCGGCGAGTCGAAGAAGCCGAAGTCGATGCGATACGCATGGCACTTCTCGAAGGCGATCGGGAAGACCTGGCTCAGGTAGCGGCCGCCTCGTCCTCGAGCACGCGGGCGGCGTCGCGGTAGACGAGCCAAGCTGCCACAGCGGCCGGCAGACTGATCCCGAGCACGTAGGTGACCTTGGCCCATCCCATCTCGGCGACGCTCACGACACCGAGGGCACCGGCGGCGAACGGCACCCACGCGAAGAGCCGCCACACGCGCCAGTCCGCGCGCGAGCGCGTCGCGCGCGTCACGCCCGCCGTGGCCACCAGGGTGGCGACGGTCACCAGGGTGACCCCCGCCAGGTGCAAGGTGCCGTGCCAGGACCTGCCTGCCCCGGGTCCGTCGGTCGTGAACGCCAGCAGCACGTCTCCCGCGGCCACCGCTAGGAACCCCCCGTACGCGAGTGGATCGCCGAGTGCCGGCCGAAGCGCCCCGAGCGCGAACGCCGTATAGCACCCCGAGAGCCAGAGGAACGCCATGATCTGCCCGACGCCGATCGGACCTCCGACGGCCATGCTGCTCGGCCAGCTCGCCCATCCTTGGGCCCCGATCACGTCGGGGCGAAGGACCGCCATCGAGAACGAGACGGCCAGGAACCCGACGGGTCCGATCGCGCCGGCCATCGCGTTGCGATGGGTGCGGGCCGCCGGGGACACCGGGGGACGGTCGAACGACGGATCGCTCACGCGGCGACCGCCGCGGCGATCAGCCCCGCGACTCGGGCGTTGTCCTCGAGCAGGGCGAGGTTCGCCTCTAGACTGCGCCCGCCCGTGATCTCGGCGAGCGCCGCCAGCAGGAACGGGGTCCGGGCCTTGCCGTGAGCCCCGGCACGATCGGCGCGGGCTTCGGCCTCGAGAGCGGCGGCGGCGACCTGCTCGGGATCCATCGCGATCGACGCCGGGACCGGGTTGCACAGCAGGAGCGTCGAGCGCGTCCCCAGGCCGAGCGAGGCGCGAAGCACGGCGGCCCCTCCGGCAGGCTCGTCGACCCGATGCTCTAGGTCGACGGGCGCTTCACGCGCCAGGAAGAACGGCAGCCGGTCGACCCCGTAGCCCACGACCGCGACGCCGAGCTCCTCGAGCTTTTCCGCGGTGGCAACCGGATCGATGATCGACTTGGGTCCCGAGCAGGCGAGGAGCCCCGGCGTTCGGGCGAGCTCCAACAGGTCGGCGCTCACGTCGGGGTCGCCCCCCGGGTGCACCCCCCCGATGCCGCCCGTGGCCCCCACGACGATGCCCGCGGCCGCGGCGGCCCAGATCGTCGCGCTCACGGTGGTCGCGCCGAGCGCACCGGTCGCGATCGCGATCGGGACATCGCGCCTGGCCACCTTGGTGGCCACGCCGGGCAGCGCGAAGCGCCCGAGCTCGTCGCCGCTCAGACCGACCATCACCGCGCCGTCGACGATGCCGATCCAAGCGGGCACGGAGCCGGCGGCACGGATCGCGACACTCATCCGCTCGACGCACTCGAGGTTCCGCGGAGCCGGCAGACCCTGGCCGATCACGCTCGTCTCGAGCGCCACGACCCCCCGGCCAGTTGCCTGGGCGTCGCGCACCTCGTCGGCCACCCGAATCGTCATCGACCCTCGATTTGGGGCCAGGCGTGCAGGCTGGCGGCGGCCAGCGCCCCCGCGTGACAGGCACGCCCGAGGGCGTCGTCGACGTCGGAGCCGCGTGCAAGCGCCGCGAGGAAGACTCCGTCGAACGCGTCGCCGGCGCCGGTCGGGTCGGCCTCGTCGATCGGCTCGGCCGGCACCCGGTGCACGGCGCCGTCGACGACCGCCACGGCCCCTTCGGCGCCCAACTTCACGCACGCGATCGGGAACCGATCCCCCAGGAGCTTGGCGGCGGACTCCCCCGCCGTGCCCGTCAGGGTCTCGGCCTCGCGCTCGTTCGCGAGGAGCACGGTCGCCTTCTCGGTGACCATGAAGAACCGATCTACACCGAACGACTCCACCAGGGGCCACGACGCGGCATCGACCGCGACGAACGGCGACACCGACCGCGCGAGCGCCGCGAGCCCGGCCGGGTGGGTGTCCTCGTGCAGGAGGAGGTAGCCCGAAACCAGCACGGCCCCGCTGACCAGCATGCCCGGCAGCTCGTCGGCGCGGAAGCGGGCGTTCGCCCCGCGGTCGGCCGCCATCGATCGCTCACCCGGCTCATGGACCACCAGCATCGTGCCGGTCGTCGCGTCCGCGTAGGGGGTGAGCTGCATCTTCACCCCGCGGTCGCGCAGCGCCTCGGCGAGGAGACGCCCGCCGAGATCGACGCCCACGCCCCCGTGCACGCGCGCGGTCGCCCCGTCCCATGCCGCCCAGACGGCCGCGTTCGCCGACGAACCGCCCGGCTGCACGACGACGCGGCCATGCACGTCGCCGCCGCGTACGAGCGCACCCGCGTCCACCCGCACATCGAGCATCACGTCGCCGATGCAGAGGAGATCCACGCGCGACAGCCTACGCGCCCGCCGCCCACTCCCCGAACGCGCCCCAGAACGGGTCCAGCCCAGGATGCACGAGCGGCTCTTCCCGCCCTTCGACGACGAGCACACGGTCGTCTCCGGGTGCGGTGACCTCCCCGACGACGGCCGCGGCGATCCCCGCCGCGGCGAGCGCTGCGACGTACGCCTCGGCGCGATCAGGCACCACGGTGGCGATCAACGTGCCCTCGCTGATCGAGATGTAGGGGTCGATCCCGACGTGGTCGCAGACTGCCCTCACCGCGGGGAGCACCGGGATCGCGTCGCGGTCGATCCGCATCCCGTTCCCCGAGGCCACCGCGACCTCGAGCAGCCCCCCGAGCACGCCCCCTTCGGTCGCGTCGTGCATCGACGTGACGCCTCGCTCGCGCAGCCCGAACCCACGCGCGATCACCGCCTCGGGCACCACCGTCATCTGTTCGAACAGGGCGTCGGCCGCGACCACGGTTTCGTGACCGATCGCCGCCTGCAGCCGCTCGGGGAAGGTCGCCGCGAACAACGCGGTCGCCTCGATCGCCGCGCCTTTGGTTACCACTACCTTGTCGCCGGGACGCGCCATCGTTGGCGTCACGAAGTCGTCGGCCCCGCCCAGAGCCATGCACGTGGCTCCGCCCACCATGGGCCAGGCGCACCCGTCGTACCTGGCCGTGTGCCCCGTCACCACCGCGATGTCCAGATCGTGGCACGCGCGGGAGAACGCGTCCCAGAGCGCGGTCAGCTCCTCGTCGGAGATCTCGGGCGGCAGGTTGAGGTCGACCGCCATCCACCGAAGCGGCAGGCCACTCGTCGCAGCGTCGGAGGCCAGGATGTGCACGGCGAACCACGCCGCGCGCTCCCACCCGTACGCCGGCACCACGAAGACGGGATCGGTGGTGAGCGCCATCGCGACGCCGTCCGCCACGCGGACGACACCGACATCGACGCCGTGACGCGGCCCGACCAGCACGTCGGGATCGGCCGCCCCGAGCCGGCGGAGGATCACCTGCTCGAAGAGCTCGGCGGTCGCCTTGCCTGTCAATTGTTCCGTCATGCGGTTCCTCCAGATCGGTCGGTCGTTCCGTCCACCAGTTCACGCAGTTGCCGGGTCGCCGCCACCGGATCGGGGCTCGCGGCCACCGCCGAGATCACCGCCACGCCCGCCGCCCCCGCACCGATCACCCGGCCGGCGTTGCGGGCGTCGATGCCCCCGATCCCGACGACTGGAAGTCTCGTGGCGCCCGCGATCGCCGTGACGCCTGCGAGGCCTTCGCCCACCGCCTCTGGCTTGGTCGCCGTCGACCACACGGTGACGCCGAGGT
The DNA here is from genome assembly GCA_039933515.1 of Actinomycetota bacterium. GTDB lineage: Bacteria > Actinomycetota > UBA4738 > UBA4738 > HRBIN12 > JAOUEA01. Next base: position 8,561 of record JBDTNY010000087.1, on the reverse strand, counting down.
AGTCGGCGCCCCCGGCCTCGGCCACGCGTGCCTGGTCAGGATCCGCAACGCTGATACCGAGCACGCGGCCGGGGCCCAGTGCGGCGCGCGCGTCGGCCGGCGCGTCTCCCTGTCCCAGGTGGGCGCCGGCGGCTCGTGCCGCCACGGCGACGTCGATCCGGTCGTTCACGACGAACAGCACCCCGGCGCCGAGGCACGTCGACGCGAGATCCGTCGCGAGCGCGAGCAGCTCGGCATCGTCCAGCTCGGGTGCTCGGAGCTGGATCGCCGTGGCCCCTCCTTCGATCGCCGCGGCGGCGATCGCACGATGGCTGCGGCCGCGTACGAGCGTGCCGGTGGTCACCACGTACACACGCAGCGCCTTGGGGTCGAGTCGCGTTGCCATCGCTCCCTCCGCCGGCATTACCCGGTTCAGGTCGTGCGGGTCGCCGGCGCGCGTGCCGGCCTCTCAGCCCGGATGCCCGAGCTCCCCGGTGGTGCGGGGCAGTATAGGTCCTAGGGTTCCCGAGACCGCGCGACCGCCTTCTCGCGCGCGAACTTCTTCCAGTCGCTCGACTTCGTGGACAGGACCACGTCGGTGACGATCTGCACCACCCCGAGGGCGAGCAGGCCCAGCGCGCTCCACCAGGGCGCACCGGACCCGGGCCACAGGGCGAGCGCCACGAAAGGCGCTAGCTTGGTGGCGATCGCTCCGCTGGCATGCATCCAGGCACGGCTGGAGGGATCGGCACGCAGGTAGGTGGCGTAGGCGGTCTTCAGGCCGGGGCGCGGCGGCGGCGGGCCACCCAGGAAGTAATCGGTGAACCGCAGCCCGATCGCCCGCCCGACGAGCCAATGCGCGGGTGAGTGCACCGTCACCGCCCAGATGGCCCCGGCGGCCACGAGCGCGAGCCCCTTCCACAGGGGCGAGGTCCAGTTGTAGGCCAGCCAGGCCGCCACGCCGCCCACCACGGTTCCCACCGTCAAGATGAGGTTCCCGGCCCAGACCGGGATGCGGAACTTGACCCCGCTGCGGAACGCGGCCGTATCGATGCGCCCGATCTGGTCGGCGTGCTCGTCGACCAGCATCCGGTCGGGTTTGACTCGCGCGACCACCCGCCAGAAGCCCAGCGTCCGCAGGTCGGTGTCTCCGGAAGAGACGGCAGCCTCGATCCGATCCAGCGACACCTTCAGATCTGGCGATGCACTTGTGTCAACCTCCACGGTTCCGCCCTTTCTCGACCGTAGAATCCTCGCGGACGCGCTTCCCTCGCTACCCCGAGCGCTTCCCTGAACGGGAGGAGATCCACACGTCCAAGAGTATGACCCACCCGGCGCCACCGGATGGGAGCGGAGGCCACGCGCTCGTCACGCTCGACGGGCGCTACACCGTGCTGGAACGGATCGCGGCAGGCGGCATGGGCGAGGTCTTCCTCGCGCGCGATACCGTGCTGGCTCGCGAGGTGGCGATCAAGGTTCTGCACCGCTCGCTCTCGGGCGACCAAGCGTTCGTTGACCGGTTCCGGCGTGAAGCCAGAGCCGCCGCGGGTCTCTCCCACCCCAATATCGTGGCCGTCTACGACTGGGGCTCCGTTGACGGCATCTACTACATGGTCATGGAATACGTGCGGGGCCGGGGCGTCCGAGACCTGGTGAACCAGTACGGCAGGCTCGAACCCGGGCAGGCGTGCGAGATCGTTCGCCAGACCCTGCTCGGGCTGGGACACGCGCACGCACAGGGCATCGTGCACCGTGACATCAAGCCCGAGAACGTGCTCGTCACGAGCGACGGCGTGGTGAAGGTCGCCGACTTCGGGCTCGCTCGCGCGTATGCCGACGGACGCGCGACCCAGGCGGGGGCGGTCACCGGCACCGTGCAGTACCTCGCGCCCGAGCAGATCCGCGGGGAGCCCGCCGACCCGCGCAGCGACCTCTACTCCCTGGGCATCGTCACGTACGAACTCTTGTCCGGAAAGCTTCCGTTCACGGGCGAAACGGCGATGTCGATCGCCTACAAGCACCTCTCTGACCGCGTCCCCCGGCCCTCGGCGTCGGTGCCCTCGATCCCCGAGGAGCTGGACGGGTTCGTCGCGAGCGCCACCGAGCGAGACCGCGAGCTGCGCCCGGAATCGGCCGTCGAGATGCGGCGCGACCTCGAAGCCGTCGAGCCGTCCCTGCCGCCCGCGAGGTCGCTCTCCGCCCTGGTCGGCGACATGCCCGAGGTGACGCCCGGCGAGGACGATACCGAGCGCACCGAGGCGGTGGGCATCGCGGGAACCCAGACCCAGACGATCCGGGTCGAGCGCGGTCGGCGGCGCCGATGGAAGAGCGTGCTGGTCGCGATCCTCGTCATCCTCGCGCTCGCGGCGTCGGCCTGGGGGGCCTGGACCTACCTCGTTCCTCACCAGGCGGTCGTGCCGCCGACCGGCGGACTCACGGTCCGGGACATGTCGACCCAGCTGACCGAGCTCGGGTTCGTCGTGAAGAGCGCCCCGGGCCAGTACTCATCCGACGTGCAGGCTGGATACGTGCTGAAGCTGCGGCCCTCCCCGGGGGCTACCCTGCAGGAGGGCGCGACGATCACGATCGTGCCCTCCCTCGGCCCACCGCCCGTGGACCTGCCGACCGTGGTGGGCAAGCCGCTCACCCGGGCGAAGGACCTGCTGCGGACGGCTGGGCTGGTCCCCGTCGTGGCGAGGTCGGTCTTCGATTACGACGTCACCGCCGGCTCGGTCCTCAGCCAGGACCCCTCCACCCCGCAGGCTCCCAGAGGCAGTGAGGTCCAGCTCGTGGTCAGCAAGGGCCCGCCGCCTACGAACCTCCCGAACGTGGTGGGCAAGATGCAGGACGAGGCCACGAGGCGACTCGGGGCCCAGGACTTCCAAGTGACGATCGCCGAGGAGTTCTCGAACGACGTCGAGGAGGGCCGCGTCATCAGCCAGACCCCATCAGGATCCCAGGCGCCCTACGGCTCGGCGGTCACCCTCACGGTATCCAAGGGGCCTGAGCAGTTCCCGGCCCCCGATTTCCGGGGGCTCTCGAAGTCGGCCGCGCAGTCGCTCGCCGACCGGTACGGGCTCGCGGCGAACTTCCAGACCGTCCCCGGCACCACGGGGTCCGTCGTCTTCAGTCAGTCGCCCGGCGTCGGTGTCACGGTTCGTTACGGGGACACGATCACGCTGTTCATGGTGTGAGGTTCGGCGCGCACGTCCGGAGAGGTGCCGAAGCCACGCGCGGGGTCGTCAAGGAGTGCCGAGACCGCGGCGCCAACTGCGCGCAGATCTTCGTCTCGAACCCCCGGGCCTGGGCTGGCCCGACGATCGGCGACGACCAAGCCACGGCGTTCCGCGAGGCCTGGCGAGCTTCGGGGCTCGGTCCACTCGCCGCGCACGCGCCCTACCTGGTCAACATCGCGTCGCCGAAACCAGCGTTCCTCGAGCGGTCCCGCCAGCTCGCGTCGGCGACCGCGCTCGCGTGTGATCGCATGGGGGTCGACCTGCTTGTCCTGCACAGTGGGGCGGGCGGGACCGACGGCGACCGCGACGATGCGCGCAGACGTGCCGCGGAGACGCTCCGTCGCACCGCGGGCGATGCCGAAGGTGTCCGCGTCCTCGTGGAGTTGATGGCGGGCACGTCGGGCGCCGTCGCGTCCACGATCCCGGAGGCTGCCGCCCTCCTCGACGCGGCCGGCGACGATCGCGTCGGGCTGTGCCTGGACACCTGCCATCTCTTCGCGGCCGGCTACAGCCTCGACACCACGGAGGGCGTCGACGATCTCTTCGCCGAGCTCGCGATGCACGGTCTCACGGAACGTGTCGGGCTCGTGCACGCGAACGACTCGAAGTTCCCGCGCGGGGAACGACGAGACCGCCACGCGGACATCGGCGAGGGGCACATCGGCATCGACGGCTGGAGCGCGATCCTCGCCCGCACCGAGGTCGCCGACTGGACGTTCGTGCTGGAGACGCCGGGCGACGCCGAACGGCACGCCACCGACATCGCCCGGCTCCGCGCCCTCGCGAGCGCCTAGGCCTCGAGCTCGGCTCCCCGGCCCTCCTGGTGGGTATAGCGCTCCTCGGCGAAGGGCTCGGCGTGGATGTGGTAGCCACGGACCTCCCAGAACCCGCGCGTGTTCTTCGCGCTGAAGTCCAGACCGGTCAGCCACTTCGCGCTCTTCCATGCGTACCGCTTGGGCACGACCAGGCGCAGCGGCCAGCCGTGATCGGGCTCCAGGTCCTGACCATGGTTGCGCCAAGCGAGGAGCACATCGTCGTCGGCCATCGCCTGGAGCGAGAGGTTCGAGGTGTAGCCGTAGGCGCAGCGCGCGATCACCCACTTCGCCTCGGGCTGGGGTTTGGCCATCTCCATGATGGTGCTGAAGGACACGCCCTCCCACGTGTTGTCGAGGGTGGTCCAGCCGGTCACGCAGTGCATATCGGCGTCGACCGTCACATTGGGAAGATCGCGAAGCTCTCGGTAGGAAAGGGTGAACGGGCTATCGACCAGTCCGGACACCTCGAGATCCCAGTCCGTGCCGTCGAACTTCGGCACGGGACCGTAGTGCAGCACCGGCCAGGTCTTGACCAGGCGCTGGCCGGGCGGCACCCGGTCGGCAACCTCCGGCGGCACATGCTTCGTGAACAGGCTCATCGATCCTCCTTCGCAGCGTCGCCTGCGATGGATCGCCAGGCGTCCAGGGCGACGGCGACGCCGTCGTCATCGACATCGAGGTGGGTCACCATCCGCACCTTGCCGGCGCTGTGGGTGACGCCCACCCCCAGAGCCGCCAACTGCTCGATCGTTTCGAGCAACGCAAGCCCTACCGCTTCCGTGTCGACGAGCACCATGTTCGTTGCAACCTGCTCGTGATCGATCGCGCCGGGCAGGATCTCGTGGACGCCGTCCGCGAGCCGCCGGGCACGCTCGTGGTCCTCGTGGAGGCGCTGGGGGCCCTCCTTCAGGGCGACGATCCCGGCGGCCGCCATGATCCCCGCCTGGCGCCAGGCGCCGCCGAACAGGATCCACAGGCGGCGGGCCTCCGGCATCATCGCGGCCGGCCCGCACAGGAGCGAGCCGATCGGTGCCCCGAGCCCCTTCGAAACGCAGACCATCACGGTGTCGGCCTCGCCCGCCCACGCCGCGGCGTCGACCCCGGTGGCCGCGGCGGCGTTGAACAGCCGCGCGCCGTCGAGATGCACGGGCACGCCGGCCCGCTGGGCCACCGAACGCACCTCGCGCATCTCCTCGATCGGCAGGACCCGGCCACCCACCGCGCCCGCAGTGTTCTCGACCGCGAGGAGGTCGACGACCTCGACCTCGTAGTAGCTGTCGGGCTCGAGCAGCGCGGACGCCTGCCCGGCGTCGATCCACCCGCGGGGGCCGGGGTTCACGGTGCGGAACGCGATGCCCGAGAAGACGGCGGAGGTCATAACCTCGGTCGTGGCCACGTGCGCCACATCGGAGCTCGCGACCAGATGGCCGCTTCCCTGCACGTGGAGCCGCAGCGCGATCTGGTTGCCCATCGTGCCGGTGGGCACGTAGAGGGCGGCCTCCGTACCGAGCGTTTCGGCCGCAAGCTCCTGTAGGCGGTTCACGGTGGGGTCGGAGCCATACCAGGCGTCGCCCACCTCAGCCTCGGCCATCGCCTTGCGCATCGCGGGCGAGGGCGCGGTGACGGTGTCGGAACGCAGATCAACGCGGAACGCAGCCATGGCGCCGAGTCTACCGGCGGCACGTGCGTCGGTTCAGTACACGCGCGTCGGTTCAGTACAAGAACATCGGCTTGCCGTCGACGTGGCGGATCTTCGGCAGGTAGGCCTCGCGGTCATAGAGCGAATCGACGTCCACGCGCTTGGCACCTTGGCCCAGCACCGTCAGCGGTACGTTCACATAGTTCCCGTTCCGCATCGCGACGAGCCTGCCCGAGACCCCTTCGATCGCGAGGTCTGCCGCCATCACCGCATAGTTGATCGCAACCATCAGGTCGAGCGAGTCGGGGCTCCCCGAGCGCATCAGGTAGCCGAGCTGCTGGTGGATCATGCTTTCGCCCGTCCGCTCCTTCAGGAGCTCGGCGGTGAGCTGGCCGATGCCCCCCAGCTTCTTGTGTCCGTACGCGTCCTCGGGGCCACCCTGCACCAGCTCGCCGCCCTCGATCGTGGCCCCTTCCGAGATCGTCATCATGGCGTAGTTGCTGGGGTTCGATCGCTTGTCCTCCAGCAGCAACGAAGCCAGCCGGTCGATGTCGAAGGGCACCTCGGAGATGACGGCGCGGTCGACCCCGGCCAGGTACGCCGAGACCAGCGACGTCTCGCCGCTGTAACGACCGAACACCTCGACCACCGCTAGGCGCTCGTGCGAACCGGCGCTGGTGCGCAGCTGATGCACGAGGTTCACGGTGCGCGTCACCGCGGTCGAGAAACCGATGCAGTAATCGGTGCCGTGGACGTCGTTGTCCATGGTCTTGGGGATCGCGATGACGGGAACCCCCTCCTCATGCAATCGCAGACCGAACGAGAGCGTGTCGTCGCCGCCGATCGGGATCAGCGCGTCGAGCTCGTGATGCTCGATCACCCGTATCACGTGGGCCGTGTGATCGCGCGCCTCGTCGCCTTCACGCCCCGGTGCCAAGAAGTCCGGCTCGTCGGCGGCCCGCACCTTGGCGGGGTTCGTGCGAGAAGAATGCAGGAACGTCCCGCCGCTTCGGTCGATCGTTCTGACCACCCCTGGGTCGAGCCGCACGCTGTTCGCCGTGATCGTGGCCGAGTCGTCGAGGTTCGTCTCCACGAGGCCGCCCCAGCCTCTTCGGATGCCTACGACCTCGTGACCCTCGGACGCAGCGCGCATCACGACGGCCTTGATCGACGCGTTGAGTCCGGGCACGTCGCCCCCGCCGGTGAGGATCCCCATTCTCATGCTCGGAAGCCTACGACGGGCTGCGGGTCCGATCGTGGACCCGGAACCATGTGTGCGGTCTGCCAGCCGGGGTCAGCTCTCGTCGTCGTCGTCGTCGTCGGCGGCGACGTCGTCGGCGGCGGTGGCCGGCGCCTGCCAGCCCTTGAGCACCTGGTACCAGCTGTCCTCATACGCCTTCTCGTCGCCGGCACGCGGGGACGGCGGAGCGGCAGCCTTGGGGTTCTCGACGTCCTCGAGGCTCTCGGCGGTATTCGTCACGTCATCCATCGGCGTCTCCATGCTCATGCATCAACCTGCCCGACTGCTTGCTTTGGCTGCATCGGGTCGCCCGGCCCGGTCCTTGAGCCGAAGGTTCGATATGGGCCTTCACCAGCTAGGATGGGCAGGTCCGGCGATCTCGAAGAGGTGACCGTTGCTCGCGATCCAAGGGTTCCTGGAGTGGTTCTTCGTCGGCCTGCTCGTGACGCTGGTAGGCATCGTGGGGCTCTTCGCGCTGTATCTGGCTGCCCAGCTCGTGCGCAACCCGGCACGGGAACCCCGGGGCCGAGGGGCCTGAGCTTCACGCGACGATCTCGGTCCCGGCGGTCCCATCGAGCGCGGCGAGCGCATCGTCTAGGTCCGCGATCACGGCTCGCGTTCCCCCCGTGCGCACGAAGTCCATCGCGGCCTCGACCTTGGGACCCATCGAGCCCGCGCCGAACTCTCCTTTGCGAAGGAGCGCTTTGGCCTCCGCCACCGTTAGGCGGTCGATGTCCTCGGGCAGGAACCCCCCGAACCCGCGCTGCACCTTCTTCACATCGGTGAGCACCAGGAGCGTCGAGGCCGACACCTCGGTCGCGAGGATCGCCGCCGCGCGATCCTTATCGACCACGCCTTCCTTCCCGATCAGCCGGGGTCCGTCCTCGATGACGGGGATGCCTCCGCCTCCGCTCGCGATCACGATCACGCCGTCGGCGATCAGTTTGACGATCACCGGCGTCTCGACGATCGAATACGGCGACGGGCTGGGCACCACCCGCCGCCAGCCGCCATGGGGATCCGCCTTCATGGTGTAGCCGCGCTCCGCCTCGAGACGCCTCGCCTCCGGTGCCTCGTAGAACGGGCCGACGAACTTCGTGGGGTCGGCGAACGCCGGGTCGTCCGCACGCACGCGCGTGAGGGTGAGGACCGTGGCGACCGGCCGCTCCATACCTCGCTCGAAGAACACGTCGCCGATCGTCACCTGCAGCAGGTAGCCGATCTGTCCCTGGCTCTCGGCGCCGCACACATCGAGCGGCATCGGGCTCACGACCTCGGCGGCAGCTTCCTGCTGCAGGAGGATGCGCCCGACCTGCGGCCCGTTGCCGTGGGTGAGCACGACCTCCCACCCGGCCGCCGCGATATCGGCGACGCGTTCGGCCGCGCCCCGCGCAGCCCGATACATCTCCTCGTACGTGTCCTCGGCCCCACGGCGGAGCAAGGCGTTGCCGCCCAGGGCGATGACGACCCGTTCCACTACCCCAGCACGGGCCGCAGGATGTCGGCAAGGGTCGGGGAGCCCGGCAGTATCTCGAGGTCGTAGCGGACCCGTACCGCGGGCTTGCGGATGTCGATCACGCTCCGAAGGTCGATCGGCGTGCCGATCACCACGAGGTCGACCTCGGCGGCGTCGATGATCTTCTCCATCTCCG
>JBDTNY010000086.1:0-36946 GCA_039933515.1 Actinomycetota bacterium | reverse complement strand
GCGAGGTGCTCGACCGCCGCTGGCGCCAGTCGATCGCCGACATCGTGCGGCACGGCCGAACCACCGGCGAGTTCCCCGACGGCGAGGACGCCGACGAGCTTGGCATGGAGCTCGGCGCACTGATCGACGGCCTCGCGATCCAGGTCCTGATGAACGACACCCAGGTCAGTCCCGAGCGCATGCAAGGGACGTGCCGAAGCGTGGCCTCGAAGCTGATCGGCTCCGAGGTCTAGGGAAGGTCAGGTCGGGAAGCGCGGTCGCGGGTCGTGCGGGCACCGAGCGCGTTGTTGTCGTAGGTCCAAGTCTTGTTCCGCGCGTCGGTGACGCTCGTGAGATGCGCTAGCCTCCGCGCGTGAGCCCGACACCGCTGATCCTGGACGTCGACACCGGTGTCGACGACGCGCTCGCCCTCCTCTACGCGGTCGCTTCCCCGGAGGTCGAGCTGATCGGCGCCACCACCGTGATGGGCAACGTCACGATCGAGCACACCACCGAGAACACACTCGCCGTGCTCGAGGTCGCGGGGCGCGGTGACATCGAGGTCGCGCGCGGCGCCTCACGTCCGCTCGTGAAGGACCACGAGCCGATGCCGGTGGTGCACGGCGCCCGCGGGCTCGGCGACGCCGACCTGGCGCCACCCGCCCGCGCACCCTCGGACCGAACCGCGGTGCAGCTCATCGTCGAGTCGGCGCGCGCCCTTCCCGGCGAGATCCTGCTCGTCGCGACCGGCCCACTCACGAACGTCGCGACCGCGCTGGCAGAGGAGCCCGAGCTGCCGACGCTCCTCCGCGGGTTCGCGCTGATGGGCGGCGCCTCCGCACGGGGCGGCAACACCACGCCGGCCGCCGAGGCCAACACCTGGATGGATCCCGACGCCGCCCAGGCGGTGTTCCGTGGCTTCTCGGGCGCGCCCGAGGCGAAGCTCCCGATCTGCGTGGGCCTGGACGTGACCGAGGACGTGAAGCTCTCGCGCGAGGCGCTCGCCTCGATCTGTGCGGCCGCGCCCGACTCGCCCGTCGGGCGGTTCCTTGCCGAGGCGGTTCCCCACTACATCGAGTTCTACGAGCGCACGCGCACGTACGGCGGCGCGTGCATGCACGACCCACTCGCGCTCGGGGCCGCGATCGACCCGACGCTCATCACGTTCCAAACGACCCGCGTCGAGGTCGAGACGGATGGCGAGTGGACACGCGGCCAGACCGTGACCGACCTCGGCGGGATCCGCCACAGTCCGTGGCCGGTCGGATGGGACTTCGAGGACAACGCTCGGGTGGCGCTGGCCGTCGACGCCGACGCGTTCATGGCGCGATTCACCGACCGGCTGCGCGAGCTCGTGGCGAGCCAGGCGTCGTGAGCGACGCGCTCGCGGTGCTCGGCGCGATCAACGTGGACCTCGTGGTGTCGGGCGCCGCGCTCCCGGCCCCGGGCGAGACCGTGGTGGGCGGCGCGTTCTCCCAGCACCAGGGTGGCAAGGGAGGCAACCAGGCGGTGGCGGCCGCCCGTGCGCTCGGCGCCGCCGGCAAGGTCGCGATGATCGGCGCGGTGGGAGAGGACACGTTCGGCACCGCAGCCCGCGACGCGCTCGCCCAGGAGGGCATCGACGTCACGCACGTCGCGACCGCCTATGACACCGCGACCGGTGTGGCTCTGATCGCGGTCGACGGCGCCGGCGAGAATCAGATCTCGGTCGCGCCGGGGGCCAACGCGACGGTGGATACAACGCACGTCACCTCCGCGCTCGACGCCCTCGCGCCCGCAGTCGTGCTGGCCAGCCTGGAGGTTCCCGCCGACGCGGTGCACGCGGCGGGCGAGTGGTGCCGCGCGCACGAGGTGCCGTTCGTACTGAACCCGGCCCCCGCCGTGGAGGAGGCGGCGGCGCTCGCGGGCTTCGCGACCTACGTCACGCCGAACGAGACCGAGCGTGCGGCGCTCGGCACGCTCCCCGACGAGGTGACGGTGATCGAGACGCGGGGCGCCCGAGGCGTGCGGATCCTCGACCACGGCGCGACGATCGACATGCCGGCACCACGCGTCGAGCCCGTGGACACCACCGGCGCCGGTGACTGCTTCAACGGCGTGCTCGCGGCGAGCCTCGTGGAAGGCCTGACGTTGGAACCGGCTGTGGCCCGCGCCGTCGACGCCGCCGCCCGCTCCACCACCGTCGCCGGCGCGCGCGAGGGCATGCCTCGGCGTACCGACCTCAGACGTCCCAGCTGACCCACAGCTCCGCGGGCCCTCGGTACTCCCAGCCCGAGAAGACCGGTTCGTGATCGGGGTGCAGCCGGAGCCCGGGGAGCCGGTCCAAGAGCTTCCGCAGGCCGGTCCGCATCTGCACGCGCGCGAGCTGGTGCCCGACGCAGAAGTGCGGACCGAACCCGAACGCGGCGTTCGCATGGCGGGGGCGGAACACGTCGTACGCATCGGCCGTCGGCCCCCACACGTCAGGGTCGCGGTTCGCCGACGGCACCATGAGTCCCACCGGGGCGCCCTCGGGGATCGCGACGCCGCCGACGACCGCGTCGGACCCGGCGCACCGCCCCTGCGTCCCGATCGGCGAGATCCAGCGGATCCCCTCGTCCACCGCTTTGCGGATCAGCCCGGCGGGATCGTCGCGCACCGCCGCGAGCTGGGCGGGGTCGGACAACAACCCCACGACCGTGGTCCCCAACCCGTGGGCCGGTTCCTGCAAACCGCCGATCAGCGCGAGCTTCAGCGTGGGCATGAACCCGCGCATCCGTTCGTCGAGATCGCCCGGCTCCGCATGGAGCATGTCGGAGACCATCGTGCCGTCGGGATGCGCGAGCTGGTCCTCGAACTGCGGGCGGAGCACCCGGTCGATCTCGGCGACCGTGGCGTCGGCCGTCACCTGCTTCGACGGGTCGTTCTCGTAGTTCGAGGTGCCCGCGGCGATCTCGTGGAACCAGCGCCGAAGCGTCGAAGCGTCGAGATCACGGAGCCCGATCACCTCAGCGAGCGACAGCACGGCAAGCGGCTCACAGAACACCGCCATCAGGTCGGCCTCGCCGCGCGTGGCGAACCCGTCGAGGAGCTCGTCGCAGATCCGCTCGACGACCGCCGGGGCGCGCTCCTCGACCAGGCGCGGTCGCAGGGTGGCCTCCATCGGGGCGCGCAAGCGTTCCTGTTCGGCCCCGTCGACGGTCAGGACGCTCCGGCCGGCCAGCGTGCGGTCGAGCGGCGACCCGGGCATCGAGGCCGGGAACCGCACGGGGTCCTCGGCGCCGGAGACGACGTCGGCCCAGCGCGTCACGAACCACAGGTCCACCGCCGGGACGTGGCACGCGCCCGCCGAGCGGCGGCATCGCTCGTAGATCGGGTACGGGTCGTCCTCGAGATCGGCGACCGTGACGTCGTCGAGGACGACCGGTGAGCTCACCGGAAGGGACCCGTCACGACTGCGAGACCGGGTTCCAGACCGCGAGCCACTGAGGGTCCTCTTGCTCGGTCAGGGTCCGGTAATTGAAGAGGTGCTCGGCGTCCTGCTCCGTGGGGAAGACCAGCGGGCTGTTGGCGACGTTCTCGAGGTAGGTCCTATCGGCAGGGTCGGTGGCCGCCGCCGCGTCGGCGAGGATCACGTCCTGCGCCGCTGGCACGGGCGACACGTAGTTGATCCACTCCACCATCATCGCCATGACCTCGGGACGGTAGATGTAGTCCATGTACGTGATCGCGTCGACCGGGTGCTTCGCGAGGGGCGGGATCGTCATGTTGTCGGTCCAGATCGCGCCGCCCTCGACCGGGATCGTGAACTGCAGCCCCTCGGAGTCGCCGGACAGGTTCGACTGGAAGATATCGCCCGACCACGCCATGGAGACGGCCACGTCCCCGTGCGCGAGAGAGTTGATGTAGCCCGCGCCAGCGAAGAACTGCCGCACGATGCCGTCGTCGCGCGCCTTGATGATCACGTCGGCCGCCGCCTGCCAGTCCTCGGGGGTGGAGTCCTCGGGCGCGACCCCGATCCCGAGCAGTGCGAGCGAGGGCATGTCGAGCGTGTCGCCGAACATCCCCACCTTGCCGGCGAAGGCCGGGTCGTAGAGGTCCTGGATGCTGGTGATCGTCGGGTTGTCGGGGCGGAGCTCGGCCACGAGCTTGGGGTCCCAGCCGAGCCCGGTGATCCCCGACTGGTACGCGATCGAAACCTTGTTCTCGGGGTCGTAGGAGGGCCCCTTGACCGCGGGACCCGCGTTCGTCTGGAAGTTCGGGAATCGCTCGGGACCGGGCAGTTCCTGGAAGTACCCCAGTCGGTTCATCGTGTCGAACACCCGGCCGTTCGTGATGACCATGATGTCCCAGCCGGTGTCTTGGCCGGCCGACAGCACGGGCTGAAGCTTGCCGAAGAACGTCTCGGGGCTGTCGATCACTTCGCGATAGTTCACCTGGATGCCGGTCTCGGCGATGAACGCGTCCAGCGAGGGATGGGTCACCTCGCCCGTGTCGGGATCCTTGGCCTTGTCGATGTACAGGGACCAGTTCGCCATGTTCATCTCGCCGGCGGGGGCACCTTCGAAGACGCCGGCGGCGGCGGTGCTCGACGGCTGCGCCGAGCTGTCGTCGCTCGAGCACGCGGCGAGGACCGCCGCGAGCGAGAGCGTGCCGGCACCGACCCCGGCGCCGCGCAGGAAGTCCCGCCGTCCCAGGCGGCGCTGCGTGAGTCCCCGGAGGAACACCGGGTCGTTCCCGTCGAACCGCGCCATGGCCTCGCTCCCTTTCCGTCAGTCGAGCTCGAACGTCGGCATGTGCGCGCCCAGGGAGACCCCCACGGTCTTCAGCTCCGTGTAGGCGTCCATGCCGTGGATGCTCAGCTCGCGGCCGAAGCCGGACGCCTTCATCCCCCCGAACGGCGATTCGTTGAACAGGAACTCGCTCGTGTTCACCCAGACGCCCCCGGCACGGATGTCGTGCGCGGCGCGGTGCCCGGTGGTCAGGTCGCTCGTCCACACGGTGGCGGCCAGGCCGTACGGCGTGTCGTTCGCCTTCTGGATGCCGTCGTCGTAGTCGGAGAACCGCCCGATGCACGCGACCGGTCCGAAGATCTCTTCCTGGGCGATCTGCATCGAGTTCTCGACGTCGACGAAGGCCGTCGGCGCGTAGAACAGGCCCGGACCCTCGCCGATGCGCGCCCCACCGCACGCCAGCGTGGCACCTTCCTTCTGGCCGATCTCGACGTAGTACTCGATCTTCTCGAGCTGGCGCGCCGAGGTGACGGCGCCGTAGTGGTTCGCCTCGTCGGTGGGGTCGCCGACCTTGATCTTCTGCGCGCGCTCCACGAAGCGGGCCACGAAGTCGTCGTACACCGCATCCTGCACGAAGATCCGCGAGCGCGCGTCGCAGACCTGCCCGCTGTTCGCGTAGATCAGGAAGAGCGACCCGTCGACGGCCTGCGCGAGGTCGGCATCGGCGAACACGAGGTTGGGCGACTTGCCGCCCAGCTCCAGGGTCACCCGCTTCAGCGTCTCGGCACCGGTGCGCATGATCGTCTTACCGGTCGAGGTCTCGCCGGTGATCGAGATCTTGTCGACACCCGGGTGCTCGACGAGCGCGTTGCCCACCACGGGCCCCGGACCGGTGACGACGTTGAAGACCCCCGCCGGGAATCCCGCCTCCTCGATCAGGTCGGCGAGCATCAGCACGGTGACGGGCGTCTCGCTCGCGGGCTTCACGATCACCGTGCACCCGGCCGCCAGCGCGGGCGCGATCTTCCACGCGGCGATCGCCAGCGGGAAGTTCCACGGCACGATCAGGCCACAGACGCCCACGGGCTCGCGCCGTGTGTACAGGAGGTAGTCGGCCGGGCCAGGGATCGTGGAGCCCACGTACTTCGTGGCCGCGCCGGCGTAGTAGTCGAAGCACCCGACGGTGCCGTGCATGTCGAAGTCGGCGTCGAACAGCGCCTTGCCGTTGTGCGCGGTCTCGGCGGCGGCGAACTCGGGGATCCGCGCCTCCAGGAGCCGCGCGAGCGTACCCAGCATGCGCGCGCGATCGGGCGCCGCGGTCCTGCGCCACTCGCCCCCGAGCGCCGCGCGTGCGGCCGTGACCGCCAGATCGATGTCCTCGACGTTCCCCTTCGGGACGCTCGCGTACACCGCTCCCGTGGCGGGATTCACGACGTCGAAGCGCTCGCCCGAGCGCGCCGCCACCCGGCGCCCACCCACGTACATGTCGATCACGATCGGATCCGTCACGGCAGTTCCCTCCCCGTCCCGCCGATCAGGCGATCGCGCGCAGCGTGTCCTCGAACGCCTCGAGGGTCCGGTCGACGTCCTCGTCGGTGTGCTGTGCCGATATCGACCACTCCTCGAACCACGCGGAGCCCATCGGGATCACGCCGCGGTTCAGCATGCCGAACCAGTAGTCGTCCCACTTCGCGGCGTCGTTCTTCGCGGCCTCGCGGAAGTTGTTGGGCTGCTCCTCGAGCCCGAAGAAGATCCCACCGAGCGTCTCGAGCTGCACCACGTAGGCGGACGTACCGGTCTCCTTGATCACGTGGCGCATCCCGTCGGCCATCCGCGTGGCCAGGCGCGTCATCTCGACGTAGGTCTCGTCCGTCATGACCTTGGTGAGGCAGGCGAGGCCGGCGGCCATGCCCAGCGGGTTCGCGTTGTAGGTCCCGAAGTGCACCGCGGGCCCGAGCGGGCTGATCTGCTCCATGAGCTCGCGCTTGCCGCCGAAGGCACCCACCGGCACGCCGCCGCCGATCGCCTTCGCGAGCGTGACGATGTCGCCCTCGACGCCCCACAGCTCGGTGGCGCCGCCCGCCGCGATCCGGCAGCCGAGCTTGACCTCGTCCATGATCAGGACCGAGCCCTTCTCGGTGCAGAGCGCGCGCACCCCTTCGAGGTAGCCGGGCAACGGCGGGATCACGCCGCCGTTCGTCATCGCGGGCTCGATGATCACGCCCGCCACGTCGCCGTCGTGCTCGCCGAACGCCCGCCGCATCATGTCGAGATCGTTGAACGCGACCACCGCGGTGTACTCCGTGGAAGCGGGCAGCAGCCCCGCCGAGTCGGCGGTGGCGTTTGGATGGTCGTCGGGACCGGCCGCATCGGCCGGTGCGCCGCCGATCGAGACCAGCAGGTGGTCGGTGCCGCCGTGGTACTGGCCCTCGATCTTCACGATCGTCTTGCGTCCGGTGGCGGCGCGCGCGAGGCGGATCGCGGTCTGCGTGGCCTCCACGCCCGACTGCGTGAACCGCACCATGTCGATCACGCCCGGGTACCGGCGGATGATCTCCTCGGCGAGGTCGCCCGCGAGGGTGGTCGGCAGCCCGTACAGCGTGCCGTGCTCGGCCTGGGCCTTGATCGCCTCCACGATGTGCGGGTTCGCGTGGCCCGCCACCATGGCCGCGTAGCAGAGCGAGTAATCGATGTACTCGTTCCCGTCCAGGTCCCACACACGCGAGCCCTTGGAGTCGCCGAGGTAGAGCGGGTACGGGGGCTTGAACTGGATCGCGCTGCCGACACCTCCGGGGATCACCTTGGAGGCCGACACCCAGGCCGCCTTGCACTGCGGGGTGCGCCGCTCGTACTCCTCGATGCCGTGGGTCATGGCCAGGGTCCTTCCTGTGAGCCGATCAGGGGGCGAGTCTAGGTTGTCGTTCTCGCCTGGTTCAACCGCTTCTCGCACCGTGAGAAGCGGTTGCGGCCGGCGATCAGCGAGGGGACCATGCGCCATCAACACACCACGGGAAGAGGACGCCGGATGATCGGGGAGATCCACCGCCGCAACGGGGGCGACCTCGCCACCGACGTGATCCTCGACATCGGCCTCGAGGTGCTGGAGGACGACCCGTATCCGGTCTACCGGTGGATGCGGCGGGAGGCGCCGATCGCGTTCGTCCCCGAGACCGGCCGCGTCCTGGTCACCACGTGGGCGTTGTGCGACGAAGCCGGCGGGAACGACGACGTCTTCGGCCCGACGCAGCACCCGTTCAACGCGGTCTACGGCGACCCCAACGTGATGAGCCTGACAGGCCCGGCCCATCGGAACCTACGGAACTCGATGAACGCACCCTTCCGCCCTCGCGCTGTGAACGGGTACCGCGACGAGATCCTGCGGGACACCGCCGCGCGCTACGTCGACGCGATCCGGCCACGGGGTGCCGTGGAAGCGTGTCGCGAGCTGTTGGAACCGATCAGCATCCGGGCGGTCGGCGACGTGCTCGGATTCGTCGACGTCGACGACGACACGCTCGGCCGGTGGCTGCGGGGCTACGCCGCCTATCTCGTCGATTTCGGCCGCGACGCCGCCGTGGCCGAACGGGGCCGCTCGGTCAAGGCCGAGGTCCGCGACTATCTCGAGGGACGTCTCCCGGAGCTGGCGGCGCATCCCGACGACGGCGCCCTGTCGCACATGCTGCACGACGGCATGCTCGCGGGGCAGACGCGCTCCGCGGACGACCTGATCGGCACCGTGGGGGTGCTGATCGTCGGCGGGATCCAGGAGCCGGCGCACGCGGTGGCCAACACCGTGCTCGGGTTGCTCGGGCGCCCCGACCAGGTGCGCCGAGTGGCGGACGACGCTCAGAGGTGGTCGCACGCGGCGATCGAGGAGGGCCTGCGGTGGATCTCACCTTTCGGGATGACGGAGAAGCGCACGACGAGCGAGACCACGCTCGGGGGTCTGCGCTTCCCGGCGGGCACCGAGGTCGGGCTGGTGATCGGGTCGGCGAACCGGGACCCGGATCGATTCGCCGACCCGGACACGTACGACATGGACCGCGAGCACCAGGGTCATCAGTCGTTCGGGTACGGCGTGCACTTCTGCGTCGGCCACTTCGTCACCCGCGTGCTCGCGCAGGTGATCGTGGAGGAGATGTTCCGCCGGCTCCCTCACCTGCGGCTCGACCCCGGGCGCCCGCCGCTCGTGCACGGCTGGGCGAACCGCGCGGCGCTCGAGCTGCCGGTGGTCTGGGACGCCTGAGGCCCGCGTGACGCCTAGGGCGTCGAACGCGCGCCGCGTTCCACGCACTCGAGCACGCGCTCTGGCGTGATCGGCAGGGTGGTCGGTCGGGCGCCGACCGCGTCGGCGATCGCGCTCGAGATCGCGGCGAGCGGCGGACCGATCGGCGGCTCCCCGATCCCGCGGGCCCCGAACGGGCCGAGGCCCTCGCCCGACTCCAGCACGATCGCCTCGATGTCTGGGACGTCCATCGCGGTGGGGATCAGGTATTGGAAGAACCCACCCGTGAGGTTCACGCCATCCTGCATCACGATCTCTTCGAGCAGCGCCTGGCCGATCCCCTGCACCGCAGCGCCCGCGATCTGCCCTTCAACGCTCAGCGGATTGATCGCGCGGCCCACGTCGTGCGCGGCGAGGTACCGCAGGACCTTCACCTCGCCGGTGTCCAGATCCACCTCGACGTCGGCGAGGTGGGTCCCGAACGTGAAGTCGGGGAACAGGCGCTCGCCGTCGAGGTCGCGGGTGACCTCCTTGCCCTTCGGTCCGAAGAACGTCCCGAGCGCCTCGACCGGCACGTTCCCGCGCCGGCAGATCTGCAGCGCGGCCGTCACCGCCGTGATGCCGCCGGGCCCGGCGATGCCCTCGGGCGTCATCGCGAGCGACTCGACGGGATCGCGGGTCGAGGCGGCCACGGCGCCCAGGAGCTGGTCGCGGAGCATGACGGCGGCCTCGTAGGTCGCGTTGCCCGACATCAGCAGCTGACGCGTGGCCGTGGTGGTTCCCGCAAGGGGGTTCAACGCCGAGTCCCCGAAATGCACGGTGATCCGGTCCATGTCGACGGCCAGGATCTCCGAGGCGATCTGGGCGAGCGAGCTCGCTTGACCCCCGCCGATGTCGGGCACGCCGCAGCGCACGGTGAGCGATCCGTCCATCTGGAACCCGATCCACGCGGCGGCGGAGTCGTTCAGCCATACGAGCCTTCCGTAGGACTGCATGTTCGAGGCGATCGCCCGGCCGACGGCCTTGCGCGGTCCGCTCGGCGCCGGCTTCTCGCCCGCGCGCTCGCGCACGGCGTCGATCGTCTCGGCGAGTTGCACCTCGGTGATGATCTCCTGGCCTACGGGCAGCCGGTCGCCACGACGAAGAGCGTTCCGCTTGCGAACTTCGCCGGGGTCGAGCCGCAAGCGCCGCGCGAGCTCGTCGATCTGCGACTCGTAGCCCAGGACCACCTGCATCCCGCCGAAGCCGCGGAACGCCGAGGTGGGCGGGTTGTTCGTGTACGCGGTGGTCGCGCGGATCCGCGCGTGGTCCAGGCGGTAGGGACCGCACGCATGGACCGAGGAGTAGAGCAACACGAGCGCCGAGAGGTACGCGTACGCCCCGGCGTCGGAGACGATCTCGATGTCCTGTGCGAGGATCGTGCCGTCGTTCGTGGCGGCCGTCCGGTAGGTCATGTGGTTGCGATGGCGCTTCGCGCGGGCGAGTAGCGACTCGTTGCGCGTCCACTGCATGCGGACGGGCCGGCGCGTGTGCGCGACGGCAAGCGCCAAGTAAGGCTCGACGGTCATGTCCTCCTTGCCGCCGAACCCGCCGCCCACGTACGGCGCGATCACACGCACCTTCGAGTCGGGCACGCCCAGTATCTTCGCGACGTCGCGGTAGTGCTCGACCACCTGCGTGGCCACGCGGAGGTTCATCACGCCGTCGTCGTCGTACCAGCCCACCCCGGCCTCAGGCTCGAGATAGGCATGGTCGACGAACTGCGTCGTGTAGGCGCCTTCGATCACCACGTCAGCGCTCGCGAACGCCGCGTCGACGTCGCCGCGGTCGATGCGCCACTCCGCGAGCAGGTTCCCGCCCTCGTGGATCTTGAAGGCGTCCTCGGCGAGCGCGTCGGCCGGCTCGGAGATCACCGGCAGCTCGTCGTACTCGACCTCGACGGCCTCGCACGCCTCGGCGAGCGCGTCCTCGTGCTCGGCGATCACGAGCGCGATGGGTTCCCCGTGGAACCGCACGCGCTCAGTCGCGAGGATCTGCATCCGCGCCTTGAGGGCGCCCACCGCGATCGTCTGGCCCGGCACGTCGACGCTGATCTCGTTGTGCGGGACGTCCTCGCCGAGCAACACGGCGACCACGCCCGGGACCAGGGCGGCGCGTGTCACGTCGCGACGTGTGAGCCTCGCCGAAGGCACCACCGATCGCACGAGCCGCGCGTGCAACATGCCGGCGTACGCGAGGTCGCCCGCGAACCGCGTCGAGCCCGCGATCTTCTCGGCCGCGTCGTGCCGCGCGAGCGGCTGATGCACGACGCGGAGCTCGTCGAGCTTCGAGGTGCGGATCTCGTCGCTCATCGGCCGGCCCCCTGGGCGTTCATCGGGCCGCTCCCTGGGCGTCCTCGATCGCGTCGACGATGTGCTGATAGCCGGTACACCGACAGAGGTTGCCGTGCAGCTCCTCGCGGATCTCGTCGCGCGAGCGTGTCGTGCCGTCGGCGAGCATCGCCTGCGCGCACATCAGCATCCCCGGCGTACAGAAGCCGCACTGCGCCGCGTGATGCTGGTGGAACGCGCGCTGCAGCGGGCTCGGCTCGCCGTCGTCGTCCAACAGCCCGGCCGCCGTGGTGATCGCGGAACCCTCGCACTGGGCCGCGAGCACGATGCAGGCGCTCGCGGGCTCGCCGTCGACCAGCACCGTGCAGGCGCCGCACACGCCTTCGCCGCAGCCGTACTTCGGATCGAGCACATCCGCCTCGTCGCGGAGCCAGCGGAGCAGCGTGACGTGCCCGCCCGCCGATCGCGTCACGGGCCGTCCGTTCACCACGAGCGTGGT
The DNA here is from genome assembly GCA_039933515.1 of Actinomycetota bacterium. Lineage (GTDB taxonomy): Bacteria > Actinomycetota > UBA4738 > UBA4738 > HRBIN12 > JAOUEA01. Next base: position 25,201 of record JBDTNY010000086.1, on the reverse strand, counting down.
GCTGACGTCGGTGCGCTCGGCGCTCATGCGGCCTCCTGGGCGCGTCGGCAGGCATCCGATAGCGCGCGGACGCTGAGCACCCGTGCCAGATGCCGGCGATGACCGGCGGTCGCGCTCGTGTCGGTCACCGGGTCGAGCCCCTCGATCGGACCGATCCGTTCCTCGAGCTGCGTCGCGCGGGCGCCCGTCACCGAGGACTCCACGGCGCCGAGGCGGAGCGGCCGCTCGGACACGCCGCCGAGCGCCAGTCGCGACTCGACGATCTCCCCGTCGGCCAGGCGGACGAGCGCCGCGGCGGCCACGATCGCGAAATCCCCGGGCCGGCGCGAGACCTCCTGGAACCCCCATCCCCAGCCGGGCCCGAGCGTCGGCACCCGGACCTCGGCGAGCAGTTCGTCGGCCGCGAGGTCGGTCGTGAAGTACGAGACGTGGAACTCGTCGGCGCGCACGGTCCTCGTCGCGGCGCCGTCGGTGACCTCGTAGGTCGCGCCGAGCGCGATCATCGCGAGCGGCAGCTCGGCGGCCGGGTCACTGTGGGCGAGCGAACCGCCCAAGGTGCCGCGTGCGCGGATCCGGGAGCTGCCCACACGGCCGGCCGCGCTCGCGAGCAACGGCTGACGCGACGTGACGAGCGGATCGGCGTGCACCTCGCGGTGGCGCGTCAGGGCGCCGATCCGCAGATAGCCCTCGTCCTCGATCACGCCGCGCGCCTCGTCGACGTGCGACACGTCGATCACCGCGTCGAGATCGAGCAGGCCCAAGTTCATCATCGGCAGCAGGCTCTGACCGCCTGCGAGCACCCGCGCGCCGCCGCCGGCCTCGCGCAGCCCGTCCGCGGCCTCGGCCAGGCTCGCGGCGCGCACGTACCCGAAGGGCTTCACGAACATGACGACCGCCTCACGAGCCCGCCTCGAGGTCGTCGAGCGCGGAACCGATGCCCCCCGCCAGCTCGTCGAGACCGGCGGCGTCGAGGATCAACGGCGGCGAGACATGGATCGCGCCGGTCGCGAGCATGCGCGTCATGATCCCCGCGCGGCGGCAGGCGGGCACGACGCGCCCGAGCAGGCCGGGGTCGGCGCCGAGCCGCTCCGGGTCGATCTGGACGGCCGCCATCGCACCGCAGCCCGCGCGCACCTCGCTGACGAGCGCATGCGAGGCGAGCGGCGTCAGCGCCGCCTCGATCTCTGCCTCCAGCGCGCCGCCGCGCGCGATCAACCCCTCTCGCTCGAGGATGCCGAGGTTGGCGAGTGCGGCCGCGGCGACACTTGCATGGCCCGTGTAGGTGTAGCCGTGGCGCCACATGCCCACGCCCTCGGCCCAGAACGCCTCCCACACCCGGGGTGCGGCGATCACGGCGCCGAGCGGCAGGTACCCGCTGGTGATGCCCTTCGCGCAGACGACCAGGTCGGGCTCGAGCGACCAGCGCTCGCTCGCGAACCACGCCCCGGTACGGCCGAATCCGGTGATCACCTCGTCGGCGATGAACAGCACGCCGGCGTCGCGGCAGACCTGCCGCGTCTTCTCGAGGTAGCCCGGTGGCGGCGCGTAGATCCCGCCCGCCCCGATGACCGGCTCACAGAAGAACGCCGCGACCCGCTCGGGACCCGCCGCCTCGATCGCGCCGTGCAGCGCACCGGCGTCGTCCCACGGCACCTCGACGACATCGGGGAGGAACCCCCCATACCCGTCGAGGTTCGCCGCGATCCCGGCGAGCGACGTCCCCGCGGTGTGCATGCCGTGGTACGCCCGCTCGCGCCGGATCAACACGGTGCGGCCCTGTTCGCCCTCGAGCTGCCAGAACCGCCGCGCCATCTTCACCGCGGTATCGATCGAGTCCGAGCCGCCGCTCGTGAGGAACACGGTGGACCCGGGGACCGGGGCAAGCCCGGCGACACGCTCGACGAGCTCGTCCACCACCGGATTCGTCAGGTCCTGGAAGGTCGAGTAGGCCTCGAGCCGGCGCATCTGTTCGCTGACGGCGTCCGCCACCTCGACGCGGCCGTGGCCGATCATCGAGTACCAGAGGCTCGCGGTGGCGTCGAGGTACCGGCGCCCGTCGGCGTCCCACACGTGGTAGCCCTCGCCGCGGACGATCGGCAGCTCGCCGCCTGCCTGCACCGCCGCCATGTCGGCGAATGGATGCCAGAACCGTGTCATGCGTCCGTCCCGTGGATCATCTTCGGGTGCTCGCTCGCGGCGGGGCCGCCACTCCCGGCGTCGGGCACCGCGGGCGTCCATCCCGGCTCGAGGCCGAGCACCTCGGCCGAGGTCACCTTCAGCATCTTCTCGAGGTAGTCGTAGGGCACGCCCACGTCGAGGAGCGCCGTCATCAACATCCGCAGCCCCTCGGGGTGCGGCGGGCCGGCGAACTGTCCGAGGTCGGATCCGAAGACGAGGTTCTCCCCGCCGAGCGCGGTGATCCACTCGCCGAGCTCGCTCGGCTGCTGTTCCCAGAAGATCGGGGAGGTGCACGTGCACGCCACGTACTCGAGGATCGCGCCCTTCGCGATCAGCTCGCGCTGCACGTCGAGGTCCAGCTTGCAGAGCGACCAGTTCGCGTGCGTCACGATGAACCGGCGCGGCGAGACCCCCGCCTCGAGCGCCGCGTCCTGCAGCGCCCGGATCTCGTCGAGCGAGAGGTGGCCGGTGGCCAGGCATACGTCGTGCTCGGCGACCACCTCGCAGATGGTGCGGGCTGCCTTGGTGAGCGTCTTCCCGTCCTCCTCGAAGACGGTGACGCCCTCGCCGGCGAGCTGCTTCTTCGGACGGCCGAACTGGGGATAGTCGGGGATGTTGAAGTAGTCGGCGTGGTACTTCGAGTGGTTCGAGGGCATCCACACGATCTTCGCGCCGTAATGGATCGCGGCCTCGGCCACGTAGGGATCGAGCCCGCCCACGGACCGGTTCAGCACGACGGCCCCGAACGACTGGACCTGTGGGTACATCCGGTTGACGTAATAGGCGCGACCGGTGGTGGAGGCGTCGTGGTCCTTCAGCACGAAGGCCCGCATGCCGTACTCGATCGCGTATTCGGCGAGCGCCGCGTCGTCGATGTGTCGTCTGAAGAGCGCCGGCCCCGTGTGCGCGTGCATGTCGATCGCGCCCCGCATCAGCTCCAGATCGGGTCGATCCATCCCTCGCCCTCCCCTGTGGTCACGTTTCTCGCCTGACGAGAACGTATTTCGGTCTCCGGGAGCCGGATGCTACCATCCGCTCGCCGATGGTCAACCCGGTTCCCTCGATCGATTCGATCCTGGAACCGACGCAGTCAGGAGGAGCGCGTGTCGCAGGGAGCCCCCGCCGTCACCCCGCTGAGCGTCGCCGGTGAGGACGTACGCGGCGGCGAGACGATCACGGTCCGATCCCCCTGGGACGGCCGCGAGGTGGGCTCGGTGCCGTGGCTCGGCGCCGACGCCGCCCGCGCTGCTGTCGACGGTGCCCACCGGGCGATGAAGGCCGGGCTGCCCGCCGCCGAGCGCGCCGCCATCCTCGACCGCGTCGCCGCCGACATCGCCGCTCGACGCGACGACTTCGGCGCGATGATCTCCGCCGAGAACGGCAAGCCGCTGAAGCAAGCGCTGGGCGAGACCGACCGCTGCGTGCAGACCCTCATCTTCTCCGCCGCCGAGGCGCGCACGCTGGCCGGACGGGGCATCCCGCTCGACGCGCACCCCGCGGGCGTGGGCCACCTGGGTCTCACGATCCGCGTCCCGGTGGGCGTGGTCGCCGCGATCACCCCGTTCAACTTCCCGCTGACGCTCGCCGCCCACAAGATCGGCCCCGCCGTGGCCGCCGGCTGCGGCGTGGTGCTGAAGCCCGCCGACAAGGCGCCGCTCGCGGCGATCGAGCTCGTCCGGGCGTTCCATGCGGCCGGGCTGCCGCCCGAGTGGATGTCGGTCCTGGTGGGCGAGCCGGCCGAGATCGCCGACGTGCTGATCGCCGACGACCGCGTGCGGCTGCTGACCTTCACCGGCTCCGCCGCGATCGGATGGGACCTGGCGGCCCGGGCGCATCGCAAGCGCGTCACCCTGGAGCTCGGGAACTCCACGCCGGTGATCGTCTGTCCCGACGCCGACCTGGAGGCGGCTGCGAACGCGTCGGCGCTGAGCGGCTACGCGTTCGCCGGGCAGTCGTGTATCTCGGTGCAGCGCGCGATCGTGCACGCCGACGTCCACGACGCGTTCGTGGCCGAGCTGACCCGCGCCGCCGAAGCGCAGCTGGCGGGCGACCCCTCGGACCCCGACACCGACGTGGGTCCCGCGATCACGCACGCCGCGCGCGACAAGGTGCACGCGATGGTCGACGAGGCTGTCGCCGCGGGCGCCACCCCGCTGGCCGGCGGCACGTTCGGCGACAACTACCTGAAGCCGACGGTGCTCGACGGCGTCGCGACGGATCTTCCCGTGTGGCAGAACGAGGTGTTCGGCCCGGTGATCTCGGTCGCCACGTTCACCGCCCTCGATCAGGCGATCGACCTCGCGAACGGCACCGAGTACGGCCTGCAGGCGGGCATCTTCACGCGGGATCTCCCGGCCGCGCTCGCGGCGATCCAGCACCTCGAGTTCGGCGGGGTCACCGTGAACCAGGCGCCGCAGTTCCGCGTGGACCAGATGCCGTACGGCGGGACGAAGGCGTCGGGCAACACCAAGGAGGGCCCGCACGACGCCGTCCGCGAGATGACCGAGGAACGCATGGTCGTCGTGAGGCTCTGAGAGGACGAGATGGTCACCGCCACGGCACGCAACGGCGCGAGCACCGAGGGCAAGCCCTCGTTCCAAGTGCTGGACCGCACGTTCGCGATCCTCGAGCTCTTCGATGAGGCGCGGCCCGAGTGGACGACCACCGAGGTCGCGCGCGCGCTGCATCTGCCCGTCCCGACCGCGCATCGCATCCTCAGCGCGCTCGCGCTGCGCGGGTACGTGAGCCAGCACGAGGAGACGAAGCGGTTCCGGCTCGGGATCGCCGCCTTGCAGCTCGGCGATCGCGCCCGCGCCGTGGTGGACCTGCGGAGCGTCGCGCTCCCCTCGCTCCGGAAGATCTCCCGCGACACGGGCGAGACGTCGCTGCTCACGGTGCTGACCCCCCGGCACGATCGCGGCGTCTGCCTGGAGCGGGTCGAAACGCCGCAACCGCTGCGCCTGTCGGTGACGCCGGGCCGCCAGCTTCCGCTGCACGCGGGCGCTTCCCAGAAGGTGCTGATGGCCTATCTCGACCCCGATGCGCTCGACCGAGCCGTGGCCCGGCCGCTCGAACACCTCTGCCAGAACACGATCACCGACCCCGGCCTGCTCCGCGCCGAGCTGGAGAAGATCCGCACCCTCGGGTGGGCGAGCTCGTTCGAGGAGACCAACGTCGGGGTGTGGGGCCTGGCCGTCCCGATCCTGGACGGGCGCGGCGGTCCGGTGTGCGCGGTCGGCATCGCCGGGCCGAGCGCGCGCCTGGCGCAGGAGCGGATCGCCGAGCTCGTCGAGCGCATCCGCGCCGGCGCCGAGGAGATCGCGCAGGCCCTGGGCGATCACGTCCCGCCCGTCACGACCCGCCCGAAGAAGCCGAAGCCGTGACCCGCCGATGGGAGGAAGCGTTGAACGCACGCGCAAGCGCCGCACCGCACGCCGGGAAGGTGGCCGTCGTCACCGGGGCCGCCAAGGGCATCGGCGGGGTCGTGACCGAGCACCTCGCGCGCGACGGCGCGCACGTCACCCTCGTGGGCCGCGACACGGCGGCGCTCGAGGAGCACGCAGCCCTGATGGACGAGAAGTACCCGGAGCGCGGGAGCCTGGTCGTGACGTGCGACGTCACCGACGAGTCGCAGGTCGCCGCGATGGTGGCCGCCACGGCCGAACGGTTCGGCGGCATCGATTTCCTGATCAACACCGCAGGCGGGACGGGGCCGATCGAGACGCCCGCACAGGAGTACCCGGTAGAGGAGTTCCGCGCGATCCTGGACCTGAACGTCGTGGGGACCTTCCTGCCCACCAAGCACGCGATCCCGTATCTGATCGCGCGCGGCGGCGGCCGCATCGTGAACATCGCGGGCACCTCGGGACTCCGCGGGTACCGGATGCGCTCGGGCTACTCGTCGTCGAAGTGGGCGATCCGCGGCTTCACGAGGACGCTCGCGCTCGAGCTTGGCCCGCACGACATCACGGTGAACGACGTCTGTCCGAACGTTACGAACGGCGCCCGCATGGACAAGATCGTCCGGACGAAGGCCGAGCGGCTCGGGAAGACGCCCGAGGAGGTCTACGACGACTTCGCGTCGCAGACCGCGCTCGGCCGGTTCGTGGAGGAAGAGGACATCGCCGCGGCGATCGATTTCCTGCTCTCGGACGGTGCGAAGAACATCACCGGCCACGACATCCCGGTGGACGCGGGCTGGGACGTCTGAGGCAGCCGGTCAGCCGCTGTAGACCCAGAATTCCTTGAAGCCGGGGGTGGGCAGCCAGGTCGAGCGCACGCCCTTGCGGAACGAGGCGATGCTCCCGGACGTCAGGTTGAGTGTGGGACCGTCCTCGATCTGGATCTCCACCTCGCCCTCGAGCACGACGATCGTCTCATCGTGCGGGAACTCGAAGGCCTCGGGCGCATCCAGATCGTCGGGCGACCACCAGATCCCACACTGCAGCCCCTCGGACTCCCGCAGCACGTGCGTCATCCCGCCCACTTCGGGGTCTGGCGCGAAGTCTGTGGCGTCGGTACTCGACACCCACACCCCGTCGGCGATCTGAGATGTCATGGTCGCTGCTCCTCTCCGTCCGTGAGCCGGCGGCGGCCGGCGTCAGCTCCTGAGCCGGTCGCCCTTCGGGTCATAGAACGGCGTCTCGCTGATCACCGCGGACGCGACCTCGCCGCGGATCTCGACGCCCCAGCCGTCGGGCTCGAGGTCGCCATGGACCCACGCGATGCCGGCCGACCCGCCGAGCGTTGGAGCGATCCCACCGCTCGTGACGTGGCCCCGGCGGTCCTCGCCGCGCACGACCGACTCGCCGTGCCACAGCACCGCGCCGGGCACGAGGATCGAGACGAGCCGGCGCTCGCGCGCCGAGTCCTTCAGCGCCACCAGCGCGTCCCGTCCGACGAAGTCGGCGTCCTTCTTCAGGTGCACCGCGAAGCCGAGCCCGCTCTGGAACGGGTCGTCGAGCGGACCGATGTCGTGGCCCCACGACCGGAAGCCGCGCTCGATGCGCGCGGCGTCGAACGCGAACGCGCCGGCGTGCCGCAGCCCGAGGTCCGCGCCCGCCGACACGACGTGCTCGTACAGATCGGCCACGAACTCCGTCGGCACACTCAGCTCCCAACCGAGCTCGCCCGTGAACGACACGCGGTAGGCCATCGGCTTCGCCCGGCCGGCCTCTATCTCGCGCGCTGAGAGGAACGGGAAGCCCTCGTTCGACAGGTCCTCATCGGTGAGCCGCGCGAGGAGTTCGCGCGAGCGCGGGCCGGCGAGGTGCAGGGTCGCCCAGCCGCTCGTCACGTCGGTGACGGTGGCGCCGGCCGGCAGCCCGTTCCGCAACAGCATCTCGGTGTGGCGCTGCGCGAGCGTCGGCGCCAGCACGAGGAACCGGTCCTCGCCGAGCCGCGTGACGGTCGGGTCCATCTCGATGCCGCCGCGCTCGTTGCAGAGCAGCGTGTAGACGACGCGCCCGATCGCCACGTCGACGTTCGACGTGCACAGGCGCTGCATCCCCGCGAGCGCCTCGGGCCCCTGCACCAGGAACTTCGAGTACGTCGTGAGGTCGTAGAGCGCGACGCCCTCGCGGGTGGCGCGCACCTCCTCCGCGAGTGGCCCGAACCACGACGGCTCGGTGAACGAGTACGTGACCTCAGGATCGACCGCCACCGGCTCGAACCAGTTCGCGCGCTCCCAGCCGGCGGCCGAGCCCATCGCGGCGCCCGCCTCGCGGAGCTGCGCGAAGAGCGGCACCCGGCGCACGCCGCGGGCGGTGACCGGCTGCTTGCCCGGCCAGTGCAGCTCGTACAGCCCGCCGAGCGATTCCACCGTGCGCTCGTGCAGGAACTCACGCTGGTTCGCCCACCGGCCGGTGCGCGCGACGTCCACCTCGACGAGGTCCAGCGTTGGGTGACCCTCTACGATCCACTCGGCGGCCGCGCGGCCGGCGCCCGGCCCGAAGATGATGCCCTGCGAGTTGAACCCGGCCGCCACGAAGAGCCCAGGAACCTCGGGCACGTAGCCCAGCTGGAAGTTCGAGTCAGGCGTGAAGCTCTCGGGCGCTCGGAGGTAGTGCGAGAACCCGATCGTCTCGAGCTCGGGTATCCGCTCGCGTGCCGCCGCGAGCACGGGCGCGAAGTGATCCCAGTCGGGCCCGAACTCCGCGAAGCCGTCGGTGGTGATCTCGCCCACGGGCTTCGGCTTGCCCTTCGGCTCGAACGCGCCGATCACGTACCGGCCGCGGTAGTGGCGGATATAGAGGTAGCCGTCGAGGTCGCGCAGGAACGGTGCCTCCTCGCGCGGACCCTCGCCTTCCTCGGTCATCACCCAGACATGCTCGGCCGGGTAGAGCGCGACGCTCGCGCCGGCGAGCCGCGCGAGCTCGGACGTCCACAGCCCGGCTGCCAACACGACCGTCTCGGCCTCGATCGCGCCGCGGTTCGTCTCAAGCCCGGTCACGCGGCCGTCGGTCGTCGCGAACCCGGTCACTGCGGTGTCGGGGACGTACTTCACCCCTTGATCGACCGCCCCTTTCGCGAACGCGAGCGCTGCGTCGCCGGGGTTCACCGTGCCGTCGGTCGGGAAGTTCACCGCGCCGTACAGGTCGTCGACGTTGGCCGACGGCCAGAGCCGCTTGATCTCGTCCCGGCCGAGGACTTCGACGTCGACGCCGACGTCCTTGGCAAGGGCAACGCCGTACATCGCCTCCTGCAACCGGGCGGCCGTGCGGGCGATCGTCATCGCCCCGTTGCGGCGGATCCCGGTCTCGACGCCGGTCTCGTCGACGAGACGTTCGTACGTCGCCGCGTTGTCCTTCGTGAGCTGGGTGAGCGCGTGAGTCCCGCGGATCTGCGAGACGAGCCCCGCCGCGTGCCACGTCGTGCCGTTCGTGAGCCGGCCTCGTTCGAGGAGCACGACGTCGCGCTCCCCCGCGCGCGTGAGGTGGTACGCGATGCTCGAGCCGATGATGCCGCCGCCCACGATCGCGACCCGCGCGCGGGCGGGAAGCTCGGTGAGAGGCGAGAGGATCGCCGCGGCGTCGAGGTCCTTGTTGGCAAGGTGCTCCGGGATCGTCATGCGGGAAGCCTAGCTTTCAGCCCATGGCCTCGGCCACGGCGAGGAACCCCGCGAAGTGGAGCGCCTCGAACGCGAGGTCGTCGGCCATTGGAAGCGAGGAGAACTTCGCGATCACGACCTTCGCTGGCCCGTGCACGGTGACGTACTGGCCGTGGATCCCGATCCCCGTGTAGAACGGCACCGCGGGGTCGAGCACCCACCACTTGTTCCGGTAGAAGGCCTCGGGAAAGGGATCGTCCTCGGCGTCGGGAGCGGCCGCCGCGAACGCCTCGCGGCTGTCGTGCTGCCCGGCGAGCGTGTCGGCGATCCACGCGGGCGGCACCACCTCACCGCCCTCGATGACGCCGACGTCGAGCCACGCCTGCCCGAACCGCGCGAGATCGCGGAGCGTCGCGCTCATGCCCCCGGCCGCCATCGCGTAGCCGTGCCGGTCGACGGCGATCGACGCGTCACGCTCGGCACCGATCGGCGCCCAGATCTCGCGGCCGAGCAGCTCACCGAGCCGGGCGCCGCCCGCCCGCTCGCAGAGCCAACCCAGCATCGAGGTCACCGGTGAGCGGTAGTCGAAGGCGCCGCCATGCTCCCGGTCGTTCTCGAGCGAGGCGAGGAACGAGTAGGTGTCGGTGGGGTCGTCGTGGCTCATGCGCGGCGCCATCCCGGAGGCCACCGTGTACGGCGCCATCGCGCTCTCCAGGTCTTCGTAGTCCTCGATGAACTTCGTGCCGGTGCGCATGTCGAGCACGTGCTGGACGGTGGCACCCTCCCAGGCCGAGCCCGCGAGCTCGGGGATCACGGTGGCGAGATCGTCGGCGGCGCGCATCGCGCCCCGATCGATCAGGATGCCCGCGAGCGTCGCGATCACCGACTTCGTCACGGAGAACTGCACGTGGAGCGTCTCGGGCATCATCGCGTTCGCGTACCGCTCGGTGACGATCTCGCCGCGTCGCAGCACGAGGAAGCCGTCGGTCGCCGTCGCCGCGAGCATCTCGTCGATCGTCCAGCGCTCGCCGTCGTGCTCGAAGGTCACGCCGCCCAGGTCGCGCTCGGCGCGAGGGAGCTCGCGGACGTGCTCGCCGCGCGCGATCCGTGCCGACGGCATCAACTCGCCCAGGTGCTGCAGGCTCCAACGGTTGAACGGCGGCAAGAGCCAGTTCTCGAGGGTGACGAGCCGGTCGTGCGGGGGCGGCGCCCCCTCCATCAGGCCGAGGTCGGCGGCGGTCGGCGGTCCGCTGCGGTCGATCGTCATCGACGGACGATACCTGCCCCACCGCCCGGTGGGGTCAGGATCTCGCCGGGCCGTGCCGCGACTCGAAGACGTCGCAGGTGGCGGTCGCCTCCACGACGCCGCGCACGTACTTGCACGAGCCCAACGCGAGCCGCGGGAACATCCACGTGCACTCCTTGCAGGAGAACTCCGGCTTCTTCGCCGGCCGGTAGTTCGCGGCGTCCTTCGTCAGCTCCCAGGTCTTCGGCGACATCGGTCCCCCCTTGATCGAAGGACCCAGTCTCGACCCGCGCTCGAGACGGCCGCAAGTCCTATCGGCCCAGCGAGGTGAGCGCCGCGTCGAGCGCATCGAGCACGACCGGGATGTGCTCCTCGCCGAACACGAGCGGCGGCCGCACCTTGAGCACGTTGCCCGCGGGACCCGTCGTCCCCACCAGCACCCCGTAGTCGCGCAGACGGTTCTTCACCGCCGACGCCAGCGCGGCGTCGGGAGCACCGTCGTCATCGACCAGCTCGACCCCGGTCAGCAGCCCGAGGCCGCGCACATCGCCGATCGCCGCGTGCGATGCAGCCACGTCGCGGAGCCCCGACCGCAGGGCCGGTCCGACGCGCCCCGCTCGCTCCACGAGCCGCTCGTCCTCGATCACGTCGAGCACCGCCAGCGCTGCCGCGCACGCGACCGGGTTCCCCCCGAACGTCGAGAACCACTCGGTGGTCTCGGCGAACCGCTCGGTGATCTCGCGGCGGGTGACCAGGGCCGCCACGGGATGCCCGTTCCCCATCGGTTTGCCCATGGTGACGATGTCGGTCGCGACGTCCATCGCGTCGAACGACCAGAGTGCGCCCCCGCTCCGGCCATGTCCGGCCTGCACCTCGTCGGCCACGTACAGCGCGCCCACCTCATGGGTCCGCTCCGCGAGCGCTCGCACGTACTCGGGCGGGGGCGCCAGGATCCCGTCGGAGGTAAACCCCCCGTCGACGAACGTGATCGCGGGCAGCGTGCCGCGCTCCTGCAGGCGCTCGCACGCCCGGAGCAGATCGTCGGCCGCCTCGTCGGGCGGTGTCGCGTCCCGAGAGACGTCGAGCGGTTCGAAGAGCTCGACCTGCGGGGGGTGGTAGCCACCGCGCCACTCCTCCGGGGAGAGATCGGCGATCGCCTGCGTCACGCCGTGGTACGCATAGCGCGTCGCGAGGCCGCCCCAGGCGCCCGTCCAGGCGGTGGCCAGCCGCCACGCCGTGTCGTTCGCCTCGCTCCCCGAGTTCACGAACAACACCGTGTCCAGACCCGAGCCTGCGGGCATGCTCGCCACCACCCGTTCCGCGAGCTCGATCGCCGCTCCGTGCAGGTACCGCATGTTGGTGTTCAACAGCCGCGCCTGCCGCGCGATCGCATCGGTCACGCGCGGATGGCAGTGCCCCACGACCGGCACGTTGTTGTAGCAGTCCAGGTAGCGTCCGCCCTCGGCGTCGACGAGCCAGACCCCTTCGCCGCGCACCAGGTGGAGCGGGCGGTCATAGGTGAGCGGCGACAAGGCGGGGCCGAAGGCGCGTCCCCGCCGGCCGGTCAGCTCGGTCGGGTCCGTCGCTGGCTCGTCGGCCCGCAGCCGAGCGCGGAGCAGCTCGCCTCCCCCGGCCTCGAGATACGCGAGCAGCGGCCACAGCCGGTCCTCCCAGCCGCGCAGGTAGTGGTTGTCGGGGTGCCGCTTCGCACGCCAGCCGAAGAGCACGGCGACCGTGACGATCCGAGCCGAGAGCAGGTCCGGCAACACCCGCAGCTCCTCGGGCTCCAGGGGCGTCACCGACCGGTATCCGTCGACGAAACGCATCACGCGGGCCACGACCTCGTCGGGCCTCCGGCCCTCGAGCAGCGACTCGAGCGACGACGACACGTCGCAGACGAGCGCCGAGTGGCTCATGTCGCCCCAGTCGATGATCCCGCTGATGCGACCGCGCTCGTCGACGAGCGCGTTGTCCAGCGTCACGTCGCCGTGGATCACCTGCGATCGCAGCGATGGCCACACCGGCGCGACCTCTGCCTCGAATCGGTCGAGCGCCGCGTCGACGAGCCGGCGGTGCTCCGGGTCGTCGATCGCGTCGGTCATCGGGCGCAGCGACGAGGCGTGCTGCACGTCCCACAGCAGCACCCGCCCCGCCGACGGATGGAAGAACGACCGCATCGCTCTCCCGAGCCGCGCCACCATGACTCCGTACTCGTAGACGGCGTCGCCGTCGAGCCGCATCGGGTCGATCGACGCGGTGCCCGGCAGGTAGGCGCACGCCCTTACGAGATGTGTTGCCCCGTCGGGGCCGGGCACCGTCGTCACGTACGAGCCGGAGCCAGCGCTCGGATCGGCGCCCACGACCGGCAGCGGCGCCGACATCGGGATCGTGGGGTCGACGGCGATCACGTGCAGCGCGGCGGCGGTCTCCATGTCGAGGATCGACGGGTCCTCGCTGGCGTTCGAGATCTTCAGCACGCCGACCGGGCCTTCGGCCGAACCGATCATGAACCCCTGGTCGCGCTCGCTCCCGAGCGGCGTCGCGGTGCCCACGAGCCCGAACCATCGCGCGGCGAGCTGAGACGCAGCTTCCGCGCCGAACGAGGGCGGCTCGCCTCGCAACACATCGCCGACGGCTTCAGCCATAGCCCGGGATGCTACGTGCTAGCCGAGCGGCTCGCGGCCCATCTTCAGGCGCCACTCCTCGTTGAACCAATAGAGGAAGCGGTCCTGGCGCGGGTACACGCCGCGCGTGAACGCACGCGAGGACACGCCGGTCTGCGCCCGCGCACATACGTCCCAGTCCTGCTTGCTGATCAGGTCCCAGAACTCGACGACCGGTTCGGGCTTGAAATCCGCGCTCGCGATCGTCTCCGGGCGGAACAGGTACTCGCTGACGACGGTCGTGTGGTTCGGTCCCTTCGGGTAGCCGACGTAGTACATGACGCAATCCGGGTGCAGGTTCAGCATCAGGTTCGGGTACTCATAGCTCCCGAAGTACATCGTGTAGTCCTCGGGCGCGAGGTCCGGGAGTGGCGGCAGCTCGCTCTTGCCGGTCATCGTGAACGAGCTCGCGCCCTCCTTCATCCAATTGCCGTCGTCCTTGGTCTCCTCGTCCCACACCTCGCCGAAGCGGAACAGCGGCACCACCTGGACGAGCTCGGGGTGCACCTGCGGGCAGTGGAGGCACTCGTTGTAGTTCTCCACGATGATCTTCCAGTTCGCGGCGACCTCGTACACGATCCGCACGCCGACGCGGAGCTCGTCCATCTTGAAGCGTTCGAAGGCGGTGATCGTCTCGGCGCCGTCGCTGAGCGACGCCATCAGCGGCTTGGGGTCCTTGCCCATGTGCACGAACATGAAGCCCGCGTAGTGGTCGACCGCGATGTCGTACAGCGGGTAGTCGGCGCGGTCGAACTGCTCGCTCTCCTTCACGTTCGGCGAACCGATCAGCTCCCCGTTCAGGTTGAAGGTCCACGCGTGGTACGGGCAGACGAACGCCTTCCGGGCGTTCTGCACGCCGCCGACGTCGTCGAGGAACTTCGTCCCGCGGTGGCTGCACACGTTGTAGAAGGCACGGAGCTCACCGGCGTCGTTCCGCACGACGAAGATCGACTCGCCCGCGATGTCGCGCACGACGTAGTCCCCGGGTGCCGGGATCTCCTCGGTGCGGCCGACGCACACCCAGTCGCCCCACCAGATCTTCTCCTGCTCCTCGCGCCAGACATCCGGGCTCGCGTAGTCGTCGCTACCGAGGGTCGGGCGGGGCGCCCATTCGCGCTCGTCGTTGCGGAGCATGATCTGCTCGGCCTGCTTCATGTCCTCGGTCTGGCTCAACGCGGGATCGCTCCTCAGGACGTGCGTCGGGGGGTGTGCGGATATCGTCAAGGATAGGGTGACGGTGCGCGGCGTGGGTACGGGAAGCCGCGGATATATCTGCGGATATCGCAGAGGAGCCACCAAACTTCTGCGATACTCGCACCACCGTGCCTGCCAGTCCGCGTTTCGACGACCTCGATCTCCAGATCATCGACGCCCTCTCGGAAGATGGTCGCCGCCCGTTCACCTCGGTGGCCGAGGACCTCGGGGTGGCCGAAGCAACCGTGCGCAGCCGCGTCGCCCGCCTTCAGCGGATGGACGCGATCCGGTTCGTGACCGACACGCGTCCGCATGAGCTCGGCTACCTGTTCGCGTACCTCGGCGTGCGGATCGGCGGGCCGGACGTCGCCGGCGCGATCGACGCCCTCTGCGCGATCCCCGAAGCCGTGTACGTGATCGAGTGCACCGGCCAGTACGACGTGCTCGTCGAGGTGATCGCGAAGGACTCCGACGACCTGCTTCGGCTGATGCACACCGAGGTGCGCGGCGTGCCCGGGGTCACCGAGGTCGACACCTTCATGGGACTGCGGATCGCGAAAGGCACCTTCCGCTACACGGATCTGGGACGGGCGGGCGAGGCACGCCGGTGATGCCGATCGTCGCCGGCTTCAACGTCACGCCGGTCAAGTCGACCTCCCTTCACCAGCCTGCTTGGATCGACCTTCGCGAGACCGGCGCGGTGGGCGACCGCCGGTTCCTGTTCGTGCGCGACGACGGCACGCGCCTGTCGGGGATCTCCAAGGCGCCGCTCGTGCGGATCTACTCGGAGCACGACGTCGAGACGGACCACCTTCGCCTGACCCTGGCCCACGGCGAGATCGTCGAGGGTGCGGCCGGTCCCGTGGGTGAGCCGATCGCGGTCGCGCTCTTCGACCGGACGGTCGCGGCGCGTCGCCTCGACCCGCGGTTCACCGAGGCGATCGTGCGCACCGTGGACGAAACGCTCCAACTGATGCGCGTCGATGAGCCCGAGTACGCCGGTGGGTTGCACCGCGTGTCGCTCCTGTCTCGCGCGTCGATCGCGGACCTGGCTGCGCGGGGCGGCGCGGAGGCGCTCGACCCCCGCCGGTTCCGGATGCTCGTCGAGGTGGACGGCTGCGATCCCTACGAGGAGGACAGCTGGTCGCGCCGGCGCGTGCGGCTCGGCGAAGCGATCGTGCGGGTCGGCGAAGGGATGCCGCGCTGCGTGTTCACCACGCTGGACCCAGACACCGGTGCGAAGGACTTCCCCACGCTCGACGTGCTCGCCGAGCACCGGAAGCTCGGCACCGACCTGCTGCTCGGGGTGTACGCCGACGTCGAACGCCCCGGCGTGGTCCGGGTGGGCGACGACGTCGAGCTGCTCGATCACCGCTGAGACATCGCCCTTGAGACCGATCGGCTCATGAGCCGAAGTTCATCACCCTCTCATCGGTAGCTCATCCCCCCACCTGCAGGCTGGGGGTGACCAACGAGAAGGAGGTGAATCATGAAGAAGCGAACTAAGACCATGGCGGTGCTCACCGCCGCCCTCATGCTCGCAGCGCTCGGCGGCGTGGCGATCGCCAAGACCGGCGGCTCGTCCAAGCCCGCAACGGCGGTCGAGGTCACCGCTCCCGACACGGACAACGTGCAGGAGGGCGACCAGTCGGCCCCCGACAACGGTGCCGAGGGCACCGAGACCGTAGGGTCCGAGGCTGCCGGTGAGACGTCGCAGGAGTCCGACGGCCCGGGAGGGCACGAGGATCCTCCGGGCAACGTCGACCACCAGTTCGACGGCGAGGAGTGAGCGAGACGCTTCGCCGGGAGGGGGTCCGTGCAGCGGGCCCCCTCCCTCATGCTTGGTCGTCGGCGCCGGCCCCGTCGGCGCCGACCACGTTGGCGCCGACTCCGTTGGCGCCGACTCCGTTGGTACCTGACTCGCCCACGGGCAGGGCGAACGAGAACGACCCCCCCGCTCCGGGACGCAGGTCGACCCAGATCCTTCCCCCGTGGGCCTCGACGATCTCGCGGCTGATCGCGAGGCCAAGGCCGCTGCCGCCGTCGCTTGCGCGCGCCGGGTCCGCGCGGACGAATCGTTCGAAGATCCGGGCACCCATCTCGGGAGGCACGCCGGGCCCCTGGTCGGTCACCGTGCACCCAGCCTCACCTCGTCGGTTCCAACATTCGATGCCCACGAGCCCGTCTTGGGGGGAGAACCTGACCGCGTTGCTGACCAGGTTCGTGATCACCTGCTCGATGCGAGCACGGTCCACCGAGCATCGAACCGGGGGGCCGTCCACCTCGAGGTGCACGGCCGCCACGCGCGCGAGGGGGGTCGTCGCGTGGACGACCGCGGCGGCAAGCTCGCGCAGGTCGGCCTCCCCACGCAGCAGATCGAGCGTTCCGTCGTCTGCGCGCGCGAGCGTCAAGAGGTTCTCGACGATCTCCCGCATCCGCTCCACCTCTTCCTCGGCGCTTTCCAGCGCCGCGCGCGCCGAGGGCGTGAGATCGGGACCGCGCAAGGACACATCGAGCTCGGAGCGCATCACGGCGAGCGGGGTACGGAGCTCGTGAGAGGCGTCGGCCGCGAAACGCCGCTTGTCCTCGACCCCGCGCTCCAGCCGGTCGAGCATCGCGTTGAGGGTGACCGCGAGATGCTGCAGCTCGTCGGCCGAGGGCGGCACCTCGATGCGCTCGTCCAGGCGTTCGATGCCGATCGTCTCGGCCTCGCGGGTCATCGCGGTGACGGGCGCGAGCGCACGGCGGGCGAGCCACCAGCCGCCTAGCCCCGCCACGAACAGCGCGACCGGCCCCGCGAGCCCGAGCAGCACCGCAAGCTGACGCACGGATCGCTGTGTCTCGTCGAGCGAGGTGGCGACCACGACCACCCCGGGACAGGTTGACGACGGCAGCTTCACGGCCAGCAGCCGGAACGGCTCTCCGTCGGCCCCCGGCCGGGAGGTGGCGCGGAGCGTCGCTCCCCCCAGCACGGAGCCGAGCTGCGCCTCGTCGAGCAACGGCCGCTCAGCGGCGGGATCGCCGCTCGACTCGAGCACGGCCCCGGTGGGCGACACGAGCTGCGCGCCCGACTCGCCCTGCGGGAGCCCCACGAGGGAGGCGTCGCTCACGTCCTGGAACTCACCTTCGCATGCCGGCTGGAGCCCGAGCGAGATCTGCGCCGCGCGCGTCTCGAGCTCGTGATCCACGCCTTCGACCAACCCGGAGCGGAGCTGGACGACCAGGTAGACCCCGATCGCCACGAGCACCAGCGCCAGCAGCGCGACGTACCAGACCGTCAGGCGGGCCCGGATCGGGAGGCTCATCCCGCACCGACGCCGTAGCCGACGCCGCGGACGGTCCTGATGAACGACCGGTTCTGCCCCGGGTCGTCGAGTTTCCTCCGCAGGTACCCGACGTACACATCGACCACGTTCGAGAACCCGTCGTAGTTCACGTCCCACACGTGCTCGAGGATCCTGGAGCGGCTGACGACCTCCCCCGCGTGCCGCATCAGGAACTCGAGCAGGGCGAACTCGCGGGCCGAGACCTCGACCGGTGCGCCCGCGCGAGTCACGGCATGGGTCGCCGGATCGAGCGCGACGTCGCCTACCTCCATCGCGGCCGGACGTTCGGCGACGCCGCGCCGGACCAGTGCCCGGAGCCGCGCGAGCAGTTCGCCGAACGAGAAGGGTTTGACGAGGTAATCGTCGGCGCCGGCGTCGAGACCCCGGATGCGGTCCTCGACCCCGTCCCGCGCCGTGAGCATGAGCACCGGCGCCCACCGGCCCTTCGCCCGTAGCTCGCGGCAGACGGCGAACCCGTCGAGCCCCGGGAGCATCACGTCGAGCACGATGGCGTCGTACTCCTCGTAGAGGCCGCGGTGCAACGCGTCGGACCCGTCCACGACGGCGTCGACGGCGTAGCCCTCCTGCTCGAGTCCGCGACGGATCGCTCGGGCCATCTTCAGTTCGTCCTCGACCACGAGGATCTTCATCGTCCGACCTCCACGACCGAGTCTGGCATCGCTCGATGAGAGTTCCATGAGAGTTCCGGCGTTCCCCGCTATCTCTCATCCGGCTCTCATGGTCGGCGTCGTACACCTGTCGACGTCGAACCCACCCGAGGAGGACCGGATGAACCGCACTCCACGTTTGATCGCCGCTGCCGCCACACTCATCGTGCTGGCGGCCGCGTGCGGAGGCACGGCGGACCGCACCGCCGCCACCACCTCGATCCCGGCGCCATCGGCCACCAGCGCCACGGCGACCACCCCGACCACCCCGGCCACGCCGTCCGAGGCGGCGATCTCCCCCGAGCCAGCCGTACCCGTCGAGTCGAACCCACCCGGCGACATCCCCGACAGCATCGCGTTCGTCCCGTTCCAAACGAAGGGCGGCGTGAAGGTCTCGACCCCCGAGGGCTGGGCCCGCACCACGACGGGGAGCTCGGTGACGTTCACCGACAAGCTCAACACCGTCAGAGTGAGTTGGGGGCCCGGCAGCGCACCGAGCGTTGCAACGGCCAAGCACACCGACGTACCGGCCCTGGCCGCCACCGAGCGCGCCTTCAAGCTGATCGACGTCACCACGGCCGCGCTCCCCGCGGGCAACGCGGTCGTGATCCACTACGAGGCCAACAGCGCCCCCGACCCGGTCACGAACAAGCAGTACCGGCTCGACGTCCTCGACTACGCCTTGTTCAAGGGCGGCCGCGTCGTCCACCTGACCCTGCTATCGCCTGTCGGTTCGGACAACGTCGACCCATGGCGCATCGTGACGGAGAGTCTCACGTGGGCGTGACGACGACGCCGCGATCCCAACCTGTCGGCGGGGGCGCTCCCCCTGCGCTGGCGGCGATCGATCTGTTCCGCTTCTTCCACGCGGGCGACGACGAGACCGTCGCGCTCCGCGGCGTAACGATGACGGTGGTGGCAGGCGAGATCGTCGCCGTGATGGGCCCCTCGGGAAGCGGGAAGTCGACGCTGCTCGGGTGCCTCGGGGGCCTCGACGAGCCCGACGGCGGTCATGTGATGGTGGCCGGGCGCCGGATCACGCGGCGCCCCGAAGCCGAGCGCGCGCAGATCAGGTGCCGGACGATCGGCATCCTGCAGCAATCCGGGAATCTCCTCGACCACCTCAGCGTGCTCCAGAACGTAGAGCTCGCGCAGGCGCTCGCCGGCCGGACCGACCATCAGTCCCATGCGACCCTCCTCGCAGAGGTCGGTCTGGCCGGTCGAGCACACGCCCGTCCTTCGACCCTCTCGGGAGGCGAGGCCGCCCGGGCAGGGCTCGCCCTGGCGCTCGCGAACGACCCCCCGGTGATCTTGGCCGACGAACCGACCGGGGAGGTCGATGCGGCCAACGAGGAGATCGTGCTCGAGCTGCTTCGCTCACGTGCCTCGAGCGGCGCCGCGATCGTGATCGTCACGCACAGCCCGCGGGTCGCCGAGCGCGCCGACCGGGTCGTGCAGCTGGCGGATGGGAGGATCGTCGATGCGTGAGGACATCTTGGTGCGTGCCGACGCGATCACGCGCACGTTCGGCTCGGGCGCGGGCGCCGTCACCGCCGTGCGAGAGGCAACCTTCACGATCGACGCCGGCGACGGTGTCGCCCTCGTCGGCCCTTCCGGCAGCGGGAAGTCGACCCTCGTCCATCTGATCGCGAACCTCGACCAGCCGACGGCGGGGACCTTGGAGTGGCCCGCTCTCGGGACGCCCTCACGGCTTCGGCCCGGACCGATCGCGGTGGCCTTCCAAGGACTCAGCCTGCTGCCGCCGCTCACCGTGCTCGAGAACGTGGCCCTGGCCGCGACCCTGGTCGGCGCCGACCGCGACCTGGCCCAGTCCTCGGCACGGGACCTGCTGGACGCCTGCATGCTCGACGGGTTGGGCGACAAGCTCCCCGAGGAGCTCTCGGGCGGCCAGGCGCAACGCGCCGCGATCGCACGCGCGTTCTGCGGCGGACCACGGCTCCTGCTGGCCGACGAACCCACAGGGCAGCAGGACCGAGCGACCGCGGACCGCGTGATGGACGCCATGCTCGCCCTCGCCGTGATCGGGGACGTGACGCTGGTGATCGCCACGCACGACGAGCGCATCGCCGAGCGACTTCCCTGGCGTTGGGCGATGCGCGACGGCCAACTACAGACGGAGGCACCTGCATGTTCGGCATGATCTGGCTCGGCGGCGTCATACGGCGGCGGACCGGGCGCATCCTGGGCGAGATCGCGGGGGTGGGCGTCGCGGTCCTGTTGCTCGCCGCCCTCGGCGCCTTCTTCACCGCGAGTCGCGCCTCGATGACCACGCAGGCGATCGGATCCGTCCCGGTGGACTGGCAGGTCCAGCTCGCGCCCGACGCCTCACTGGCGAAGACCGCCGACGCGATCGCGACGACACCCGGGCTTCAGCACGCCCTTCCCGTCTCATTCGCTGACACGGGCGGGTTCTCCGCGACCGTCGGCGGCACCGTGCGGACGACCGGACCCGGCAAGGTGGTCGGGATCCCCTCGGACTACGCCGCCACCTTCCCGGGACAGGTTCGCTTCCTGGTAGGTGCGCGCGAAGGTGTCCTCCTGGCCCAGCAGACCGCCGCCAACCTCGGCGCCACCATCGGCACACAGTTCACGGTGGATCGACCCGGACAGCCGAAGACGACCCTCGTGGTCGACGGGATCGTCGACCTGCCCACGGCCGACTCGTTCTTCCAGCACGTCGGCACGGCCGGCACCACGGCGGTCGCACCGCCGGACAACGTGATGATCGTGTCCGAGACCGCGTGGGCACGGCTCTTCCCGCCGCAGGTCTCGGGTCGCACCGAACGACAGATCCATGTTGGTCTCTCCCACGACCTGCCGGGAGATCCCGGTGCCGCATTCGCGTCGGTGGTCGGGGCCGCCAAGCACCTGGAGGCCACGCTGGCCGGCGCGGGTACGGTTGGCGACAACCTCGCGGCTCGGCTCGACGCCGCCCGGGGTGACGCGGTCTACGCCCAGATGCTGTTCCTGTTCCTCGGGCTGCCCGGCGTGATCATCGCCGCCCTCCTTGCTGGCGTGATCGCTTCGTCCGGGGGCGAGCGGCGCCGACGCGAGCAGGCGCTCCTGCGCGTTCGTGGGGCCACGCCCGGCAGGATCACTCGCATCGCCGCGGCAGAGGCCCTGCTCGTCGGCGGCCTCGGCACCCTCGTGGGTCTCATGGGCGCCGCGATCGTGGGTCGGCTGGCCTTCGGCACGTCCGGGTTCGGCGCGACGAGCGCCCAATCGGCCGCGTGGATCGGAGCCTCGATCGTCTTCGGCCTGGGGCTGGCATCCACCGTCATCGCCCTCCCCGCATGGCGAGACGCCCGCTCGATGACCGTTCGGGGCGCACAGAGCCCGGCATTCGGAAGGGTCGCGTTGTCCGGACCGAGACCCGTATGGTCCCGTCTCTACCTCGATGTGATCTGCCTCGGCGCAGGGGGGCTGATCTACTGGCAGGCCGTGCGCAGCGGGTACGCCGTCGTGCTCGCCCCCGAGGGGGTCCCGACGATCTCGGTGAGCTACTTCACGCTGCTCGCACCGATCCTGTTCTGGATCGGTGCGGCACTGCTCACGTGGCGGGTCGCCTCAGCCGCGCTCCGTCACGGCCGCCGGGTGCTCGCGACCGCGACCCGTCCGCTCGCCCATCGCCTGTCCGACGTCGTCGCCGCTGCGATGTCGCGCCAGCGTCGCTCGCTCGCTCGCGGCGCGGTCCTCATGGCCCTTACGGCATCCTTCGCATCGAGCGTGGCGATCTTCAACACCACCTACGCCGCCCAGGCGAAGGTCGACGCCCGTCTGACGAACGGAGCCGACGTATCGGTCAACACGACGGCGACCGCGGGACTCCCGACGGGCATCGCCACGACGGTTCAGCGCCTGCCGGGCGTGGTGGCAGCCGAGCCGATGCAGCATCGCTTCGCCTACGTCGGGAACGACCTGCAGGACCTCTACGGGATCGACCCGGCGACGATCGGCCGCGCGACGTCGATGTCGGATGCATTCTTCGCCGGCGGCGACGCGTCGGCCACGCTGGAGGCACTCGCCTCGACGCCCAACGGTGTGCTGGTCTCGGAAGAAACCGTGCACGACTTCCAGCTCCAGGTCGGCGACACCGTGAACCTGCGACTGCAGTCGGCCGCCGACCACGCCTACCACTCGATCCCGTTCGCCTACGTGGGGGTGGCCCGCGAGTTCCCGACGGCGCCCCACGATTCCTTCCTCGTGGCGAACGCCGACTACGTCGCCGCCCGAACCGGCACGCCTGCGGCGCAGGTCCTGCTCGTGAAGACCGACGGCTCGCCGGTCACGGTGGCCGATTCGATCCGGAGCGGACTCGCCCCGGGTTCCGGCGCGGTCGTGCACGACATCGTGTCCGAACGAAGGGTCACCCTCTCGGCGCTCACGGCGATCGACCTCGCCGGATTGACCAAGCTCGAGCTGTCGTTCGCGCTGCTCCTGGCGGCGGCGGCCTCCGGACTCGTGCTCGCCCTCGGGCTGGCCGAGCGGCGGCGGACGTTCGCGATCGCGTGGGCGCTGGGCGCCCGGCCGTCCCAGCTGGGTGCGTTCGTGTGGAGCGAGGCCGGCTTCGTCGCGTTGACGGGTACGCTTCTCGGTGGGATCGCCGGCTGGGCGATCGCACAGGTCATCGTCAAGATCCTCACCGGCGTCTTCGACCCGCCGCCCGAGCATCTCTCGATCCCCTGGATGTACCTGGCTGGCCTGCTGCTCGCGACGACGATCGCGATCCTCGTCGCCGGAGGGGGGATGCTCAGGGCGACCCGCCGTCCGTCGATGACGATCATGAGGGATCTTTGAGACTCGGAACAACGGGGCACCGTATGGCGTTTCTCGCCACGATCTTCGCCGTGGTTGCGTCCGCATGCAGCAGCGATACCCCGCCCACGCCGGCCGTCTCGTCGCCGCCTGCGGGCGACACGCGACTCGTCGTCGTGGGCGACTTCGGGATGGGCAACGGTAACGAGCGAGCGGTGGCTGCCGAGATCCAGGCGCTCCCCGGTGGGTTCGAGGGGTTCGTGACGACGGGCGACAACGTGTACCCGAGCGGTTCTCCCGACAGGTTCGCGGCCGCCTGGACCGATCCGTACGGCTGGATCCCCGACGCCGGGATCCCGGTGCTCGCGTCCCTTGGGAACCATGACCGCGAGACCGACGCCGGCGCCCAGGTCGCCGACGAGCTCGGGATGCCGGCCGACTGGTACGTGCGGCGCGTGGGACCGGTCGACGTGATCGTACTCGACGCCGGACAGGTGGCGGACCCCGCGCAGACGGCGTTCCTGCACGACGCCCTGACGGCGTCCGCCGCACCCTGGCAGATCGTGGTCTTCCACGAGCCCGTGTACAGCTGCTCGAAGCACGGCAGCACGCCCGAGGTGCAAGACGCGTGGCTCGCAACCCTGCTTGCCGACGGCGCCGACCTCGTGCTGAACGGTCACGATCACGCGTACGAGCGCTTCGCGCCGACAGCTGGCGGACCGACGTACGTGGTGACGGGCGGCGGTGGGGCTCCCCTCTACGCGGTGGGCAACTGCCGGGGCGGCACCCCGCAACCCGCCGAACAGGATTCGACCTACAACTTCCTCACGATCGACGCGACGTCCGCGTCGCTCGACGTCACCGCGATCGAGGTGCCGGGGGGGACCGTGATCGACCGCTTCACGGTGCGGGGCTAGGGACGCTCAGTCGAGGACCGCGAGGAGCCAGGGCAGGTGCTCCTCGTAATGCTCGATCGTCTCCCACACGAACACCTCGTCGGCGTGTGGATCGTCGGGGGCGCCGGTCCAGGCGCCGAGCATCGTGGTTCGGCTCCGCTCGAGCCCCGTCTCGACCTCGCCGAGCGAGCGCTCGCGGCCTTCGTCGAGCACGCGCGCGTTCGTCGCGTCGGTGTCCCCCTCGGGCAGGGTGACCCCCGCACGGATCGCCTCGTACGTCGGCGTCAGATTGTCCCACCAG
Source organism: Actinomycetota bacterium (assembly GCA_039933515.1). GTDB lineage: Bacteria > Actinomycetota > UBA4738 > UBA4738 > HRBIN12 > JAOUEA01. The sequence continues at coordinate 905 of JBDTNY010000086.1, read as the reverse complement.
AACGCGACATGCCACAGCACGTCCTTGACCGACCACCCGTCGGTGAGGACCGGGGACTCTCGCCGATCCTCCGGGATCGCGTCGACCGCGGCACGGAACTCGACCCACGCCGCGGCCTCCCGGTCGGTCAGCTCTACGCGCGCGGTCATCACCGGGTCCTCGGGAAGCCGAGGTCGACCTTGGACGTGCCCGGATCGGGCCAGCGCTCTGTCACGACTTTCCCTCTCGTGTAGAAGTTGATGCCCTCCGGCCCGTACATGTGGTTGTCGCCGAAGAGCGAGTCCTTCCACCCTCCGAACGAGTAGTAGCCCACCGGCACGGGGATCGGCACGTTCACCCCGACCATCCCCACCTGGCAGTCGAACTGGAACGCGCGCGCCGCGCCGCCGTCGCGCGTGAAGATCGCGGTGCCGTTCCCGTACGGGTTGTCGTTCACCAGGGCGAGCGCTTCGTCGTAGGTGTCGACGCGCACGACCGTGAGCACAGGCCCGAAGATCTCGTCGCGGTAGCAGTCCATCTCCGTGGTGACGTGGTCGATCAGCGACACCCCGAGGAAGAACCCGTCGTGCTCGCGGTACAGCCCGTGCTCCCGGCCGTCCTCGACGATCGTGGCGCCCTGCAACTTCGCGGACTCCAGGTAGCCGGCGACCTTGTCGCGGTGCTCACGCGTCACGAGCGGCCCCATCTCGGAGTCCGGATCGAGACCGTTGCCGATCTTCACGAGCGGGAGGCGCTCCTTGATCGCGTCGACGATCGGGTCGGCGACCTCGCCGACCGCGACGACCACCGAGATCGCCATGCACCGCTCGCCGGCTGAGCCGTAGGCCGCACTCACGGCCGCGTCGGCCGCCATCTCGATGTCGGCGTCGGGCAGCACCACCATGTGGTTCTTCGCGCCGCCGAGG
>JBDTNY010000085.1:0-30537 GCA_039933515.1 Actinomycetota bacterium | reverse complement strand
CCACGAATGCCGATCGGTCGAGCGCTCGGAGGGTCGCCTCGACCAGACCGTGGCCCTCAGGCTCGAAGTCGGGCTCCCCCGGGAGCTGCTTCAGCTCGATGTCGATCCCGATCCGGCCCGAGAGGGCGAGCAGGGTCGCCAGCAGCGTCGGCACCGGCTCGCCCCCCGCCGTGGTCGCGATGACGAGAGAGCCGAGCTCGGCAGCCGTAAGGTCGCGTACGAGCCCGTGCCCGCTGGTCGTCCGCTCGACGCCGGGGTCGTGCATCACGACAGGCACCCCATCGGCCGTGAGCCTCACGTCGAACTCCACCGCGTCCGCGCCGGCCGCGACCGCCGCCTCGAACGCGGCCAGGGTGTTCTCGGCCTCGGTCGCCGATGCGCCCCGATGAGCCACCACGAGCGGGTGCTCTTGACTGAACGACCGTTCAGACATTACGCTCCCCCCTCGCACGGACCCATCGTATCCACACGTGTCAGTCGGTGACGGATGATTGAACCCAAGTTCAGAAGCGATCCGCGGGGATCGGTGTGGGTCGAACGGGCACGTTGCCTCGACGAGGACCCCGAGCTCTTCTTCCCGGTCGGCACGAGCGGCCCGGCTCTCGAGCAGGCCGCCCGCGCGAAGGCGGTCTGCCGCGGGTGCGACGTGATCGATACCTGCCTGGCCTGGGCCCTCGACACGTACCAGGATGCCGGCGTCTGGGGCGGCCTCGACGAGGAGGAACGGCGCGAGATCCGCCGGGCACGCCGCCGCGCGGTCGCCGCCGCTGGGGCCCCCTCCGACCGGATCGCAGCGGGTCGCGCCGAGCTCGTGAGCGCGACCGGCTGATTCAGAGCCGACTCGACGGGCACAGCCGCTCCACCGGGCACTCCTCGCACCGGGGCTTCTTGGCCTGGCACACCGCCCGCCCGTGATCGATGATCACGTAGCCGAACGGGAACCACCGCTTCCGAGGGATCAGGCGCATCAGGTCCTGCTCGATCTTGTCGGTGTCGGACTCGCCGCTGAACCCCAACCGGTTCGCGAGTCGCTTCACGTGCGTGTCTACCGCGATGCCCTCGACCCTGCCGAAGCTGTTGCCCGTGACGATGTTCGCCGTCTTGCGTGCCACCCCGGGAAGGGTGATCAGGTCCTCCATCGTCCCGGGGACTTCGCCGTCGTACACCTCGACGATCCGTGTGCATGCGCCGCGGATCGCGCGCGCCTTCTGGTTGAAGAACCCCGTCGAGCGGATGTCCTCCTTCAGCTCGTCCTCAGGGACGGCCAGGTAGTCCTGCGGCGACCGGTACTTGACGAAGAGATCCCTCGTGACGATGTTCACCCGCTCGTCGGTGCACTGCGCCGACAGCATCGTCGCGATCAGACACTCGAGCGGGTTCGTGAAGTTGAGCGCCACGTGCGCGTCGGGGTAGGCCCTCGTCAGGATCTTGATGATCTGTGGGGCTCGGTCCTCGATCGGCGACTCGCGCGTCAGGGCGGGCGGGCTCGGCATGGCGGACACCCTACCGGCTCGCCGGCTACCGCTTCGAGAGCGCGAGATCGAGCGAGGACCCGGGGTCATGGTGGGTCCAGTCGCCGTCGGCGAGCACGTGTGCGCCCGCGATCCCCACCACATCCCACCGCCGGCCGTCGCCGACGAGCGCGGTGTTCTCGTCGATCCCGACGAGGGTCGTCCCCTCAGGCACCTCGGAGACGATGAAGTCGGTCAGCCCCGGAGCGAACCCGTCGAGCGCATCCCAGTGCGGTCCGAACCAGAACCCGGGGAAGAGCTTGAGTCCCGGCTGCCAGAGGTTCTCGTCGAACTCCTGCCGGGCGCTGTCGGGGGCGATGTCGCCTAGGCAGGCCACCCCGGCGCTGCACCCGGCGTAGGCGAGACCGTCCTCCATGCCCTCGAGCAACGCCCGCCAGAACGGCGTTCCGTCGAGCACCGACGACAGGTACGCGGGATTGCCCCCCGAGAAGAACGCCACCGAGGCATCGTCGAGGGCTGCAACGACCTCGGGTCGGTGCGCATCGTCGCGCGTCTTCAGCGGTACGACCACGGCCTCGAGATCATGCCGCTCGTAATGCTCGAGGCCCTTGCGCGCCCACATGTCGAAGACGTCGTCGCCTTCGGCTGCCGACGCGGTGGGCAGGATGAGGACCGGGCCGTCGCGCGCGCCGTCGCGCCCCAGCAGCCATCGGTCGATCGACGTGGTCCAAGGGTCGAACTCACCGGACCCGAGCAGGGCGAAGGCCCGGGTCATGCGCGGAGCCCCGTCGGACGGTTCGCGGCATCGAACGCGGCGCCGAACTCGGCCGCCACTTCGAGGACCGCGTCCATGTCGTCGGCCTCGGTACGGAAGTTCACGACGCACGTTCGCAGCACGAACCGACCATCGAGGATCGCGTTCGAGAAGAAGACCCGGCCGTCGAGCTGGACCCGGGTCATGACGTCCTGGTTCAGCGCCGATAGGTACGCCTCGCGCGCCTCGGCGTCGGCCGCGTCGTCGGGGAGCCCGGGTGGCACGTATCGGAAGCACGTGATCGACAGACCGACCGGGGCCATCAGCTCGAAGTCGTCGCGCGCGTCGACGCATGCGCCCAGGTACCGGGCGAGCTCGGCGTCGTGCGAGATCCGTCGTCCGTACGCGGCACGTCCGTGCGCGAGGAGCGACACCCACACCTTCAGGGCCCACGCGCTCCGGCTGAAGAGCGGGCCGTGCCGTCCGTAGTCGCTCCCGTGCCCCGTCGCGTCCTTGTCCTGCACCGTGTAGCTCGCGTAGGCATCGAACGACTCGCGCAGGTGCTCGAAGTTGCGCACCAGGACGCAGCCACCCGAGTGCGGCGTGTAGAGCCACTTGTGCGGGTCGAACGCGATCGAATCCGCGCGCTCGATGCCCGAGAACATCGGTCGCAGATCCTCCGCGAGGATCGCCGGACCGCCGTACGCGCCATCGACGTGGAACCACAGGTCCTCCTCGGCGCAGACGTCGGCGATCTCGCCCAAGGGGTCGAGGACGCCCGTCGAGACGGTGCCCGCAGTGCCCACGACCGCGAACGGACGGATCCCGGCCCGGCGGTCTGCAGCGATCTGGGCTCGCAAGGCGTCGATCTTCATCCGGTACCCCTCGACGGGGATGTGCCTGACGTTGCCCCACCCGATACCGAGCATGTCGGCCGCGCGATCGCTCACGACGTGCGTCTCGCTCGAAAGATAGAGGCCGAGCGGCGGTCCCGCCGCGACGCCGTCGTTGCGGACGTCCCACCCGGCGCGGTGATCGCGAGCGGTCTTCAGCGCGATGAAGTTCGCCATCGCACCGCCCGACGTGATCTCACCGCCTGAGCCTTCGGGCAGGCCGAACATCTCCTGTGCGAACCACCGACAGAGGTGCTGTTCGATCTCGGTGATCGAGGGCGAGAGCATCCAGCCGCCGACGTTCTGGTTCACACCGGCAGACAGGAGGTCGGCGGCCACGCCGGGCAGGGTGCCCGCACCGCTCACGTAGGCCATGAAGCGCGGATGCCCGAGGTACGCCGACCACTCGAACACGACCTCGCGAAGGTAGGCGAGCAGGGCCCCGTCCCCCATCGGCTCATCGGGCACCGGCATCGTGACGGCCTCTCGCACCTGCGCAGCCGTCCAGTGTCGGGCCACGCGCTCGTCGGGCAGCCGTTCGAGCAGCTCCTGCCAGATGTCGGCGGCGCCGTCGGCGAACGCCCGTGCCCGCTTGGCATCCCAGTCGAGGTCGCGGACGGGGGCGGGGCGCTCGGACGAACTCATGCCCTCATCCTTTGATCGCCGCGAGGCGGAACCATTCGTGCGACATCTGTCGCTTGAAGACGTCCTCGCCGACCGCGTCGAATATCCCTTCGACCTGACTCACGTGCTGCATGATCGACGACCACTTGCGCTCGAGCAGATCCGGCGGGAGCGCAAGGTCGATCGAGAGTTGCTCGGGTGGCGTGACCGGCGGCGTCCCCGGGCGGAAGATGTGCAGCGGTTCGAAGATCTCGCCGAACTCCTCCACGAATGCCGGTGTCATCGTGGCGTAGTGCAGGCGCGCGCCGGATGGAGCCGCCTCGTGGAACGCTTCGGTGGCCCAGGTGGACATGCTCATGTGCGCCACGTGGCCGGTCATGCCGTCAGGCCCGAACGTGAGGATCGTGTTCGGCTGCACCTCGGCGACGATCTCCAGGACCTGCGCGGCACCGGAGGGGTCCAGGGGCGTATCCATATCGACGTCGACCGATCCGCCGAGGAAGCGATGCTCGGTGACCCCGAGGACCTCGAGGCTCCGCTGCAGCTCGGCGCTCCGCACCTCGCCCATCGTCGCGGGGGGCCATCGCTCGTCGTCCATCGAGCCACCTTCACCGCGCGTCGCGGTGACATCGACGACGCGGTTCCCGAGATCGACGTTGAGCGCCATCAGGCCGGCGCTCAGATATATGTCGTCGTCGGGGTGCGCCCAGAGGCCGAGCACGGTTCCGAGGTCCATGTGCCGATCAGTCTGACGCAGGCGGCGCCGTCGTGCACCAGTTTCTTCAGGCGTGGGGGTGGGGGTCGAGCTCGTGGATCAGCGCGCGGATCTTCCTGCCCAGCTCGTCGGGAACCGCCTCGGTGCCGCACTTGGTGGAGATCATGAGCTTGAGCGACCGGCGGAACTCCACGCGCTGCATGCACGGGTGGCAGTCCGAGACGTGGTGAGAGATCTCGCCCTGCGAGCTCTGGTCGAGCTCGCCGTCGAGGAAGCGCTCGATCTCCTTGAGCGTCTCCTCGCAGTTCACGCCGTGCTCACTCATCGACCAGTCCTCGCGCTCGGGCTGTTTCCCACAACGCCTTCTCAAGCGCTTTCCTTCCCCGGTGCAGGCGCGACATCACGGTGCCGATCGGCGTCTCCATGATCTCGGCGATCTCCTTGTAGCTGAAACCCTCGACGTCGGCGAGCAGCACCGGGATCCGGAAGTTCTCGGGGAGCGACTCGAGGGCCGCTTTCACTTCGGCGTCTGGGATCTGATCCAGCACCTCGGTCTCTGCCGAGGCCTCGACGCTGCGCCCGCCCAGCTTGTCGTACAGGTACCACTCCTCGATGTCGTCGGGGCCTTCGACGATCTGCGGCTCGCGCTGCTTCTTGCGGTAGGTGTTGATGAAGGTGTTCGTCAGGATCCGGTACAGCCACGCCTTCAGGTTCGTTCCCTCCTTGAAGCCCGAGAAGCCGCGGAAGGCACGCAGATACGTCTCCTGCACGAGGTCCTCGGCGTCGCTCGGATCGCGCGTGAGGCGCATCGCGGCTCCGTAGAGGCTCGGCAGCAACGGCAGCACGTCACGCTCGAAGCGGTCGCGGAGGGCCTGATCGTCGGCGGCGGTGGTCTGAGCCATAGGCTCACAGGGTAACGCGGTCGAGCCCCGTCGCTCCGCTCGGATGCGGATCCATCGGTTCGGTCGACTGCGCGGCCCCGTCGCCGTCGGTGGCCCGCACGATCACGATGGCGTCCGCCGAGGGATCGAACGGGAAGCGCCAGCGCCGCCACGTGAGCCCGGAGAGCGAACCTTCCAGCTCCGCGTCGTCCCAGGTCGCGCCGTCGTCGAGCGAGACCTCGACCCGCGAGATCCCCCTGTCGCCCGCGAAGGCCACCCCGGCAACGAAGGTCCCGCCGCCGACGGCGCCGTAGCCGTCGACCCGCGACATCGTGCGGACGACCGCGGCCTTGACCCAGCCGCGTTGCTCCCAGTACCCGCGGTACGGCTCGGTCACGACCTCGAGCTGTTCGAGCCACTTCGGCTGCTTCATCCCGAAGTACCCGGGAGCGAGCAGTCGGGCCGGGTAGCCGTGCGCGCGCGGCAGCACCATCCCGTTCATGCCCACGGCCACCAGCGTGACGAGACGCATCGCGTCCTCGAGCGCGATCGAGTCGCTGTAGCCCCCGATCGCGCGCGAGACCACCTCGACGGCGCCCGGCTGCACGCCGGCACGCTCGAGCAGTGAGGCCAGCGGCACGCCCGTCCAGGTAGCCGTCGAGATCAGGTCCCCGCCCACCGGGTTCGAGATGCACTCGAGGGTGGCGTGCTGTTCGATCTGTGGGAGGGCCAGCAGGTCCTCGTACGTGAGCTCGTAGGGCGCATCCACCGCGCCATCGATGCGGAGCCGCCACGCGGCGATGTCGACGATCGGGTCCACGATCTCCTCGTCGACCGTGTAGAAGTCGTCGTTCGAGGTCACGAGAGGCGCTAATCCGGGCACGTCGAACGCGGCCGCGGGCCGGACCGGACCGGCCGATCGAGCCACGGTCGCCGGCTCGAACGGGCGATCGACCTCGGCCACCGGGAAGAGCGAGCGCCCGAGCTGGAGCCATCCGGCGGCGAATCCCACGCCGCCGACGAGTCCCGCGCGCAACAGGACCCGTCGGGTGGGATCGTCCGGCTGCGCCGCCGGGGTTCCCGCGGGCGGCCGCAGCAGACGGCGATAGGTGCTCCCGGCCACGATCCCCCCGAGCGCAGCCGACGCGGCGAGCGCCGCAGCGTAGCCCGGGAGCGACGCTGTCACCGAAGATGGCGCGAACGCCGCCACGGCGGCGAGATACAGCGGCAGCGACAACGCCAACCCCGCCGGCAAGGGGCCGACCCGATCCGCGATGCCCGGCAAGAGGGAGGCGAGCGCCAGCGTCAGGGCGATCGCTCCGGCCCCCACCAGGAGCACGGTCAGCGGGAGCGCGAGGTGATGGAGGAGCTCGATGAAGAACGTCGCCACGCCGCCGGGCGTGAGGTTCGCCACGCGCTCGGCGACCTGCACCGGCGGGAACGGGAACCCCGGCCACAAGGTCGATACGACGCCCGTGGCCGCCACTCCGGCGGCCGCCCCCCACAGCGACGCCGCCCTCGCCGCGCCCCGCCGGTCAACCTGCATGACGCAACGATACGGCCGTATCCGTGAACGTTTCCTTACGGACGCATGTGTGAACGTTCCGTCGCGATGCGCCCGCCCTCCTGTCATAGCGCCGAGGCGGTGGGAAGATTGGTCACATGCCCGACAACGACAGTTCCGGCCGCCGCGGCGGGTCCGACGGACCCACGGGACCCAGCCTGCCCCGCTCCCGGCTGATGCCCTGGCTCCTCGTGCCGCTCCTCCTGGTGGGTCTCATCCTGTTCAACGGGTGGCTGACCAGCGCGAACACGAAGTCGATCAGCTATGCAGAGTTCGTCACGGCGGTCAACGACCAGAAGATCGCCGAAGGCTCGACCGTCAAGGTCTCGGACACATCGATCACCGGCACGCTCGTCGATGAGCAAGGTCAGGAGCAGAAGTTCTCGGCGACCTTGCCCGCGAACTTCCAGGTCGACCAGGCGTTCACCGAGTTCCTCGGCCAGGGCGGGTTCAACTACGAGTTCCAGCCACCGAACGTCCTGATGCAGCTGATCTTGAACATCCTGCCGTTCGCGCTGATCATGGGGCTCGTCTACTGGTTCGTCTTCCGGCGGATGGGCGCGGCCGGCGCAGGCCCGATGAACATGGGCAAGAACAAGGTCAAGATCTACGACCGCAAGGAGCTCAAGACCACCTTCGCCGACGTCGCCGGCGTCGACGAGGCCAAGGAGGAGCTCCGCGAGATCGTCGAGTTCTTGTCGAACCCGAAGAAGTACCAGCGGCTCGGGGGGCGCATCCCCAAGGGCGTGCTGCTCCTGGGACCGCCAGGGTGCGGCAAGACGCTGCTCGCTCGCGCCGTCGCGGGCGAGGCCAACGTCCCGTTCTTCTTCATGAGCGGCTCGGAGTTCGTCGAGATGTTCGTGGGTTTGGGGGCCGCGCGGGTCCGCGAGCTCTTCCAGCAGGCCAAGGAGAAGGCGCCCGCCCTGATCTTCCTGGACGAGATCGACACGATCGGCAAGGGACGCGCCGGGGTGAGCGGAGCCGGGTTCGGCGCGCACGACGAACGCGAGCAGACGCTGAACCAGCTCCTCGTCGAGATGGACGGCTTCGACGCCTCGAAGGGCGTGATCATCATGGCGGCGACGAACCGGCCCGACGTCCTCGATCCCGCGCTCGTGCGGCCCGGTCGCTTCGACCGCCAGGTCGTGGTCGACCGGCCGGACCTGAAGGGCCGCGAGGAGATCCTGCGCGTGCACGCGCGCGGAGTGGCGCTGTCTTCCGACGTCGACCTGCACACGATCGCCGCGCGAACACCCGGTTTCACGGGGGCCGACCTGGAGAACGTCGTGAACGAGGCGGCGCTCTTGGCGGCTCGCCGGGAGAAGAACTCCGTCACCGAGGACGAGCTCGAGGAGGCGATCGACCGCGCGTCGATGGGCCTGGAGCGCAAGTCCCGCGTGATGAGCGAGAAGGAGAAGACGCGGGTCGCGTTCCACGAGATGGGCCACGCGCTGGTCGCGCACTACTGCGAGAACCTCGACCCGGTCCACCGGATCACGATCATCCCGCGCGGGACGGCGGCGCTCGGCCTCACGATGACGCGGCCGCTCGAGGATCGCTACCTGGCCACCGAGCCCGAGCTTAAGGACATGCTCGCGTTCGCGATGGGTGGGCGGGTGGCCGAGGAGATCGTGTTCAGCGAAGTCTCCACGGGGGCACAGAACGACCTGGAGAAAGCCACCCAGATCGCGCGCGCGATGGTGGCCGAGTACGGCATGAGCGAGAAGGTCGGGCCGCTCTCGCTCGGCCACGACGACCCGAACGCGTTCTTCGGCAGCGGCCCGCGCATCTCCGCCGGCACCGCCGAGAAGATCGACGACGAGATCTCGCGGCTCCTGAGCGACGCGCACGATCAGGCCGAGCGGCTCTTGCTCGAGCATCGCGACCTGCTCGACCGGCTCTCCAAGCTCCTCCTGGTGACCGAGACGATCGATGGCGAGGACCTCGAGGTCTACGCGTCGGGCGTGAAGGCCATCCCCGATCCCGCTGAGGTCGTCCGCCAGCAGGTCGCGGACGAAGAGCAACGGGTCGCGGCGGCCGTAGCCAAGCACCCCGAGCCGCCGAAGCCGCAGCCCTCTCGTGATACGCCGTCCCGTCTCAAGCTGCCGCCGGCGCCGCCGCTCCCGACGATCGACTGACGGACTCACCCTCGCCGGGCAGGTTCTGGCGTGGACCTGTGACCCTCGTTCAGGACCCGTGGTGATCGTGATCCGGGCCGTGGTCGTGCGACTCCGGCGGCTGCGGGTCGAGCACCAGATCCCATCGGTCGCGCCATCGGTCCAGGAAGCGGTAGTAATTGCGCTTGGAGAACCTCGCGCGCGTCTCGGGGTCGCTCTCGAACCACATGCGATGCGCGTGCTTGACGACGGGCACGCCCACGACCTGGGTGGAGAGCCCCAGATCCTTCACGCGGAACGAGTACTCGATGTCGGCCGTGCGGTACCACTTGAACTTCTCGTCGAACACGCCCGCCGCGATCAGCGTCTCGCGCCGCATCGCCATGAAGTAGCCCTCGACCGCGTCGCAGGGCCCAGGTTCGGGCTGCTCGTCGAACTGGCGGAGGTCCTTCGTGACGATCCCGAACGGACCGGCGATGCCGACCGTTGGATCGGCGAGCGTGTCCCCCAGCGGGCCAAACACGTCGCCGACCGCCTCGATAGAGCCGTCCATCACGAACACCAGTTCGCCGGCGCTGCGCCGGAGTCCCGCGTTGCGCGCGGCGCCCCACCCGGTGCCTGATTCCACGCGCACCACCTCGACGTCGTCGCCGAACGCGCCACCTGGCTGGTCCGTCGTGTCCACGACCACGAACCGAAGGTCACGCCCGCCGGAGTGCGCCCGGAACGACGCGACCGCACGGGCGATGTCCTCAGGCCATCCCTCGCAGACCCAGTGGATCGCGACGTCGGCCGTCGCCGACACCTCGAGCACCGACGGCACATCAGCCGCGCGCACGATCGGGTCCCGGCCAGTCGATCCCGCTGCGGCGGATTCCAGGCGCCACCCGCCGGGTTCGTCCACCACCACCCAGCCCGCGGCGACGAGCTCGTCGCGCAGGGCATCGGCCGCCGCGAAGTCCTTCTCGGCGCGGGCCGCGGCGCGGCGCTCGGCGAGGTCGCGGACACGGCCGTCGGGTTTCGGTTCGTTGGGCATCACATCATCGTCCCGCATCCCCGCGGGGACGTTACGGTCAGGAGGTCGCGTTCTTCGTGGCGTTGCGCAACCGCCCGGCCATCGCCTGGAGCGTCTTCACGGCGATGCTCGGGTGTTCCTGCATCAGGCCGCGAAACACCCACTCGGTGAGGCCGAGGAGCTTGATGTCGCTCGTGGCGGTCACCGTCGCAGTGCGCGGGCCGCCGTCGAGAAGGGCGATCTCGCCGAAGAACTCCCCGGGTCCCAGCGAGGCCTTCTTGACGCCGCCGATCGTGACCTCGGCCGTGCCGTCGGCGATCACGAACAGACCGATCCCCGCATCGCCCTCGCGCGCGATCACGGTCCCCTCGTCGTGGTCGATGTCCTTGACCACCCTCGCGATCGTCAGCAGATCCTTCTGCGTGCAGCCAGAGAACAGCGGCACCTGCGACAAGCGCGTCACGACTTCCTTGGTCGACACGGCGTCTCTTCCCTTCAGGTGGTGGCGAGAGCGATTCTAGTCCGACACGACACCCGTCAGTCCACGCGCCACTCCGCCCAGTACGCCGCCATGTCCAGACCGGGGAGCCAGCGGGCCGCGGCCCCTTCGATCCGAGCCTTGAACTTCGCGGTTCGTGCCACGCCGAGCCAGTGGCGCGCGGCATACGCTCGCAGGATCCCGTTGAACCGCCGGAGGCCGAATCGGTGCGCGAGGTTGGCCAGCAGGCACCCACCGCCGCCGTAGATCGTGCCGTACTCACCCCGGTGGGCGTCCCAGTACCCCATGTCGTTGGTGATCCGGGCACCCGCCCCGGGGAATAGGTATCGCTTGCACGCGCGCCACGGGCTGAACGGCAGGTATTGCGACCAGGTGGCGAACGACTCGTCGAGCCAGGGCTCGGTGTACTCGTCATCGCCGACGATGCCGTACCACCACTGGTGAGCGAGCTCGTGCGAGATCGTGAGCCGGGCGGTATCGGTGAAGATCACGGTCGGGTACTCCATCCCGCCGAAGGTCGCATGGCCGGCCAGCACCACATCCATCTCCGGGTAGGGGAACGACCCGAACGCGGCGGAGAAAGTCTGCATCGACCTCACCGCGTCTCGGAGCCGGGCCGCGGCCGTGCGATCGCTGACGGCCTGTGGTTGGAACGAGACGACGACCCGCGTTCCACCCGATCGGGCGCTCATCGTGCGCAGATGGCCGGCCGCCCAGACGAAGTCGCGGACGTCGCGCGCCGCGTAGGTGCGCGTCTCTCGTCCGACTCCGGCCGAGGTGCGGTCGACCAGCACGCCGGTGGTCGGTGTGTCGAGCGCCAGGGGCGTCTCGAGCGCCACCCGATAGGACCCCACGATCGAGTAGAAGCTCTCGCCCAGGTTCACGAAGGGGTCGAGGTGCCATCCCGCCTGGTCGTGGATCGCGAGCGTGGGCAGCGCGGTCCCGACCAGCGCGAGGCCGCGGTGGTAGCCGAACCGATCGTTCTCGTTCGGAACCGCGATCGCGAGGTCCATCGAGATCGCCGCGCGCTCACCCGGCGCGATCGGCGCGTCCAGCGTGACCTCGACGGCCGTGCACCGCTGGGACGTCGCCGCGATCGAGCCGCCCTTCAGGTTCGAGATCTGGATCGAACCGGCCCCGCAGCCGAGGACGCCGTTCGACCAGAGACGCAGGTAGATCGTGGCGAGCGGGGCGGCGTCGAGGTTCGTGAAGGCGATGCGGTGGGTACCCGTCCACAGCCGGCCCTGGGATCCGGTCGACAGGCGGGTGACGTAGCGCGGGATCCCCGGGTTCCTGACGATCGCGGCGCCCGAGGACGGGGTCCCCGGCGTCAGGGCGAGCCCGGTGGTCAGCACGACGAGGACTGCGATGGCTCGGGGGAAGCGACGCATGCCGCAGTCTAGCGCGTCGCCGGCAGACGTTGTGCCGGAACGCGAACGGGCGCCGCTTCGCGGCGCCCGTTCTGTCGTCGCGGGGACAGGATTTGAACCTGTGACCTCTGGGTTATGAGCCCAGCGAGCTACCGGACTGCTCCACCCCGCACGCCGATGCTAGCGGAGGTCGCGCGCCAACGGCAACGTGGGGCTGGGCTGAAGATAGCTCGGAGGCGTGCGAGACTCCCGCCGTGCGCTCGCGCCGGCCGTGTTCCCCGCCGCGAGCCTCGGCCGACGCGCAGCGTGCCGCCGGAGATCAGCCGAGACAGGAGGAACCATGAGCGAGAAGAAGGCGACGCGGAAACCCGCCACGGGCAAGACCGCGACCGCGAAGGCGTCGACGGGATTCACCGACGAGGAACGAGCCGCGATGAGGGCTCGTGCCCGAGAGCTGAAGGCGGACGCGCGCGAGAACAAGAACAAGGCAGACGGAGAACGCGCCGTGCTCGCGGCGATCGACGCGATGAAGGGACGGGATCGCGCCATGGCCACGCGGCTCCATGGGATCGTCACCGCCGCTGCGCCGGACCTCTGGCCGAAGACCTGGTACGGGATGCCCGCGTATGCCAAGGACGGCAAGGTCGTCTGCTTCTTCCAGAGCGCGCAGAAGTTCGGCGCGAGGTACGCCACGTTCGGTTTCAGCGACCAGGCGAACCTCGACAAGGGAGCCATGTGGCCGACCTCCTTCGCGCTGAAGGAGTTGACCGCCGGCGAGGAGACCAAGATCGCCGCGCTCGTGAAGAAGGCAGCGAGCTGAGCACGGCCAAGCCGGCTGACATCGTTCACTCCCGGCTGAGGCGTGCGCAGATCGCACGCGTGTCGCCGTCCTCGTCGGCCATGACGTCGCACGCGTCGTACCCGGCCTCTTCGAGCAGCCGTGCGATCGGTTCGGCCTGGTCACCACCCAGCTCCAGCAGGAGTGAACCGCCAGGACGGAGCCAGCGCGTGCTCCTGCGCACGACCTCAGCGAGGAGGTCGGTGCCGTCAGCACCGCCATCGAGCGCGAGCCTCGGCTCGTATGCCTGGACGTCGCGCGGGAGCAGACGGATCGCCTCGGTCGGGACGTACGGCACCACGGCCGCGAGCACGTCGACCCGGTGCTCGATCTCAGCCGGCAGCGGATCGTCGAGGTAACCCAGGAGCGCGTCGACGCCGTTGCGACGTGCGCAGCCCACCGCGTCTGCGTCGAGCTCGGTCGCGACGACCCGCGCCGTCGGCACGGCCGCCGTCAGCACGGCCGCGATCGCACCGACGCCTGTGCAGAGATCCACTGCCACGCCTGCCGCCGGAAGGAGTGCCGCCGCTCGCCGCGTGAGCGGTTCGGTCTGCGGACGCGGCACATAGACGCCGGGCGCGACGAACAGCGAGATGCCGCAGAATGCGATCGAACCGGTCAGCCACGCGAGCGGTTCGCCGCGGGTGCGACGAGCCACGAGGTTCTCGAGCGCATGCGGGTCCCCGGCGGCGGCCAAGATCAGCGCGTCGGCTTCCTCGCCGGCAGCGATGCAGCCTGCCTCTGCGAGCCGCCGCGTCACGGAGACATGATCTGACCCGATCACTCGCTCGGCCCCGGCGCGAGCCACAGCAGCCCCGCGAGGATCCCCATGTCCACCACGAAGAGGAAGGCCACGCCCGCCGCCCAGCCGCCCATCAGGTCGACGTCGTAATAGCAGAGCCCCGCCCCTCGAGTGACGTAGAGCGGGCACGCCTCCTGGACCGACAACAGCAGCGCGGCGGCCGCGAACGGCGTCGCCACGAGCAGCCACAACGCGTCCCGGCGCATCGGCCATGTGCCCCGTGCACGTCGCCGCGTGAGCGCAAGCCCCAGGAGCCCTCCGACCACGATCCCGACGCTGAATCCCTCTGCGGCCGCTGCCGGCACGCCCCGCGGACCGTCGGCCCTCACGACCACGTAGGTGACCACCGCCGCAGCCAGTCCGACGACGAGCGCCACGGTCACAGCAGGCGCTGACCGCCACGCGACGAGGGCCCCGAGCACGACGAGCACGGCGAGCACCTGAACGATGATCCGCAGTGTCATGCCCTCAGGGTGCCCGACCCAGGCGACGGTGGGAAGCCTCGCGACAGAAGGCGTACGCAACCTTTACGGGTCCGTCACCTCCCATGGCCGGGTGCCGTACCATCGCGCGCATGACCCGAACCGTCACGTCGCTCATCGCCGGGAAGCCGACCGACGATGCACCCGGTGGCCGCCTCATCGTCTCGAACCCCGCCGACCTCACGCAGGCCGTCGCCGAGGCCCTGATCGGCGACGCCGGAACCCTCGTCGACGCTGCACGCACCGCACGTGCCGCGCAGCCCGGGTGGGCCGCCGTGCCCGCGCCAGTGCGCGGTCGCGCGATCCAGCAGTTCGGGCGGCTCGTCGAGGACAACTTCGAGGCGCTCTCGGCCTTGATCACGCGCGAGATCGGCAAGCCGATCGCCGAGTCACGCGGCGAGGTCCAGGAGGTTGTCGACACCTGCAACTTCTTCCTGGGGGAGGGGCGCCGCCTCTATGGCCAGACCGTGCCGAGCGAAATGCCCGACAAGCAGCTCTTCACGTTCCGCGTGCCGGTGGGCGTCGCGACGATCGTGACCGCGGGGAACTTCCCGGTCGCGGTCCCCTCGTGGTACCTGGTGCCCGCGCTCCTGTGCGGCAACGCTGTGGTCTGGAAGCCCGCGGAGTACACACCGGCCACGGCCGAAGCCTTCACGCAGTTGCTGCTCCACGCCGGGTTCCCCGAGGGCATCGTGAACATGGTGCTCGCCGACGGACCCGCGACGTTCGAGGGGCTCGAGCGCGCGCTCGACGAGCGGCTCGTCGACAAGGTGGGCTTCACCGGCTCGACCGAGGTCGGACGGCGGATCGGCGAACTCACCGGGCGTCACCTGCAGACCGCATGCCTGGAGCTCGGTGGGAAGAACCCGCTTGTGGTGATGCCCGACGCCGATCTCGACCTCGCCGTGGAGGGCGCGCTCTTCAGCGGGTTCGGCACCGCGGGTCAGCGCTGCACCTCGCTCGGCACGGCGATCGTCCATGCGAGCGTGCACGACGACTTCGTCGCGCGGTTCGACGCGGCCACGCGCGGCGCCGCGTTGGGCGACCCCTCCCAGACCGTGCTGTACGGGCCGATGATCTCGCAGCGCTTCTGCGATCGGTTCGAGGACTGGCTCGAGCTGATCCAACCCCACCACACGCTGCGCGGTTCGACCGGCACCGGCCGCATCACGGTCGGCAACCCACGCGAAGGGTTCGTGGGCGACCCTGAAGCGGGGCTCTACTACCACCCGACGATCGTCGACGGCGTCACGGCCGACGACGACCTCTTCCGCACCGAAACGTTCGGTCCGATCGTGGGTGTCGCGCGGTTCGAGGACTTCGATGAGGCGATGGCCCTCGCGAACGGCCACGGTTACGGATTGTCGTCGTCGATCTACACGACGAACCCGCTGCACGCCTTCCGCTTCCGGGAGCGCGTCAGCGCCGGCATGGTGAGCGTGAACAACTCGACGAGCGGCGCCGAAGCGCACCTCCCCTTCGGTGGGAACGGCAAGAGCGGCAACGGCTCGCGCCAGTCCGGGATGTGGGTGCTCGACCAGTTCACGCGCTGGCAGTCGATGAACTGGGACTACAGCGGGCGCCTGCAGAAAGCCCAGATGGACGTCGCGGAATTCAGCGCCGACCTCGGGTTCAGACTCTCGGTGGACTGACCGCTAGGGACTGGGCGAGGCACTCGGCGACGGAGAGGCCGACGCCGTCGCGACGCCCGCGTCCTGCGCCGCGAGGTCGTTCGCCTGCTGCACCAGGTCCTGCGCCAGCGTGAGCTCGCTCTGGTACACGGAGAGGTTCCCGTCCTTCAGCGCCGCGTCGGCCAGCGTGAAGTGTCGGAGCGCTTCGTCAAGGAGCGCGGCCACCTGTTCGCTGATCGTGCCGACCGGCGTCCCTCCGCCGTCACCACCACCGCTGTCCGGCACCTGGCCCTCGACGGAGGCAGCGAGCGCGTCGGAGAGCGAGCTGCCCACTCCCACCGTCGTTCCGTTCACGACCACGACCCGCTTCAGCTCAGGAACCGCCTGCGTCTGCGACGCCCGCACGTAGACCGGCTGCACCCACAGGAACGCATCGTTCAAAGGGATGACCAGGAGGTCGCCGAACAGCACGGTCGACCCGCCCTGGCCGAGCAGCGACCGCTCTGCCGAGAACGCCGGGTTCTGGTTGATCCGCGAGAACACCTGGGCCGGGCCCTCGACGTTGGCTCCCGCCGGGAACGTGTAGGCCACCAAGTGCCCGTAGTCCTCGGGGTCGGAGTCGGCGGCCAACCACGAGACCAGGTTGGGCCGGCCCTCCGGCACGAGCGGCAGGACGAGCTGGAACCGCTCCACGGTGTCGTTCGGGCTCTTGAGCAGCAGGTAGTACGGACGGATCCGCAGGTTCGCGACCGACGAGGCCGTGGCAGGGTCCTGCGCCGTGGTCGGGTCCTCGGGGATCTGCCAGAAGTCCTGTTTCTGGTAGAACACCTCGGTGTCCTGCACGTGGTAGTTCGCGAACTGCGTGGCCTGGGTCTGGAACAGGTTCTCGGGGTAGCGGAAGTGCGCCCGAAGGGCGTCGCTCGCCTGATCGCGAGGGGTGAAGACCCCGGGGAACGCAGCCGCCCACGCCCGGATGATCGGGTCGCCATCCGGGCCGTCGTCGGCGTAGTACGTGATCGAGCCCTGGTAGGCATCCACGACGACCTTCACCGAGTTGCGGAGGTAATTCACGTCGCCGACGGAGCCGGGCAGCAGACCATCGGTGGCGTCGGACAGGTTCACCGACTCCGAGTACGGGTACTGGTTCGTGGTGGTGTAGGCGTCCCAGATCCACAGCGGCTTGCCCTCAACGATGGAGAGGTAGGGATCGGAGTCGAAGGTGAGGAACGGCACGGCCTTCGTCGCGCGCTCCTGGATGTCGCGGTAGAGCATGATCCGGCTGTCGGCGTCGATCTGGCCCGAGATCAGCAGGTTCACATCGCGGAAGCGCCACGCGAACAACGCGCGCTGGAAGACGTTGCCCATCGGGATGCCGCCCGCGCCGTCGTAAGAGTAGCGATCGGTGGTGGGGGCGCCCTCGTAGTCGAGCTCGGGCGTGTTCGTGTTCGTGATCACGAACGGGACGTCGGTGACCTCGCCGTAATAGATGCGCGGCTCCTCGGCGACCGGCTCGCCGATCGGCGGGATGTCGCGGACCGTGAGCACCGGGGCGCCCTCGGTCGTCGATTGGTTGACCTGCGCGGCGACCGCCCCGTACCCGTGCGTGTAGACGAGATGCTGGTTCTGCCAGGTCCTGCCCTCGGCGGTGATCCCCGACTGCGAGACCTCGCGGCCGGCCAGCATCAGCACCCGGCGATCGCCGTTGGCAAGCGTGTAACGATCGACGTCGACGTCTTTGAACTCGTAGTACTGGCGGATCCGCTGGGAGGACTGGAAGTTCTCCTGCAGGACCGTCTGGCGCCACAGGCGGATGTTCTGGACGGTGTTCGGGTTGTCCTTGATGTCCCGCGCCGTGAGCACCGGGTCGACGGACCGGGTAACGCTCTCGATCGAATCGAGCCCGAACGCGCGCCGCGTGCCCTCGATGTTGTCGGCGATGTACGGCAGTTCCCGCTGGTACTCCTGCGGCGCCACGCGGAACCGTTGGACGAACGCCGGATAGGCGCTTCCCAACAGGACCGAGACGACCGCGAGCAGCAGCACGGCGATGATCGGCAATGCCCAGATCCGAAGCCTGATGTTGACGAAGAACAGGATCGCGCCGATCACCGCGACGATCGTCAGGAACGTCAACGCGGGCAGCTGGGCGTTGACGTCGGTATAGGAGGCCCCCTGGACCACCCCGCGCGTGGAGTTCAACAGATCGAACCGGCCCAGGTAATACCCCCAGGCCTTCACGAGCATGATCAAGCCCAGCAGCACCGAGAGGTGAGCGCGCGCGGCCGGCATCACCTTGTCGGCGAATATCGCCGCCTGCGGCCGGATCCCGCCCCACAGGAAGTGCGCGAGCCCGACCAGGAAGGTCACGGCCACGAGCGTGGAGAAGAGCCATCCCTGCACGAACTTCAGCCAGGGCAGCGAGAACACGTAGAACGCCGGGTCGCGACCGAACCGCTGCTCGGGATCGCCGAAGGCGATGCCGGCGCTGCTCCGCCACAGCAGGAACGTCTGCCACTGGCGGGAGACCCCGATCGCCACGAAGAGCGCGAGCAGCGCGCAGGCCAGAGGCAGCAACCACCGCAGCATCGGTTCGAACTGCTGGCGGATCCGTTCGACGATCTCCTGGTCGGGGGTGAGGATCCGGGTCTCCGGCTTCATCCGGCGCACGATCACCAGGTTCACGAACAGCAGCGCGAAGAACACGATCCCGAAGATCAGGCCGAGCAGCACCTTGGTGCGCAGGGTGGTCCAGAACACCGACGAGAGATCGACCTCGCGGTACCAGAGAAGGTCGATGAAGAACTGCGATGCCACCGTGAAGAGCACCGCGAGGGCTGCGAGCACGACGATCAGGATGGCCGGCCAGCGACGCTGACGCGGCAGCCGCACGCTCATGCTCGACATCTCCGGGGTGTGCCTCCTCGAGGGCGCGAGGTCGCGCCGCACGTCACCCTAACGCACGCGCCGGGCTACGACGCCAATCGCCGCAGCGCCGCCAACGCGTCGTCGAAGGTGGCGACCTCGATCAGCCGCATGGCGCCTGTGTCGACCCCTTTGAGCTCGGCCATGTTCTCCTTCGGGACCAGGAACACCGACGCGCCGACCCGCTCGGCAGCCACCACCTTGTCCGAGATCCCGCCGATCGGCCCGACCGCACCATCGCGATCGATCGTTCCTGTCCCGGCGATCGTCCGCCCAGACGTGAGCTCGCCCGGGGTCAACAGGTCGTAGAGGCCGAGGGAGAACATGAGCCCCGCCGACGGGCCGCCGACGTTCCCGCTCGAGATCTCGACCGGGAACGGGAAGTTCGCGATCGGGGCGATCCCGACGAGCGGGTCCCCGCTCCCCGCGCATCGGCGTTTGGCCACCTCGACATCGTGCGTCTCTCCGGCCGCGCGCACCCGGAAGTCGAGCGGCTCGCCCGTGGGCGCCTCGCCGATCAGGTGCGAAGCTTCCTGCAGCGAGTCGACCGGCTCGCCGCCGATCGCGAGGATCAAGTCGCCCGCGAACAGCTCGCCGTCGGCAGGGCATCCCGGGAAGGTCTGTTCGATCAGCGCGCCGGTCCCGTGGGTCTTCGGATAGCCCTCGAGCTCGGCGAGCACCACGATCGCCGCGTCGATCTTGCTCTGATCCATCTGCGAGCGGGCGCGCCGGGCTTCGGTCGCATGATCGACCCCAGGGGGATACAACACCTCGTCGGCCACGATCGTCTTGTTCGGGTCGATCCAGGCCTGGAGCGCCTGAAGCGCGGTGACTGGGTAGAACGAGACGGTCGTCATGATCAGCTTGCCGCTGGGAGGGAACGTTTGCCGGTCCCCGCCGACGCGGATCAGCGGGACCACCTCGCGTGCCGGACCTGGCCCCACCGCGTAGTACGGCAGCCGAAGGAAACCCACGCCGAAGACCAGGCCGAGGCCGAGCAGCGCGCCGATGCTCTTCAGGATGCGTTTCACGGGACTGCGTCAATGGTACGGGCAAGGTGGTGTCGCGCCGGGGCGCGAGCGGGGTAGGCTCCCGGAGCCGAGAGGAGAACGAACTGTTGGGCTATGTGATCGTGGTGCTCCTCGCCGTGCTGGCGGGGGGCTCCGTGTACTGGGCGTCGATGCGGTTCGCGGTGGATCACACCGCGGGGTCCGAGCCTGGGGCGGACTCCCGGAGCGAAGACGACGGAGGTTCGACGCTTGAGACGCGTGAGAGGCGTGAGACAGGGGAGCCGGATGCGAGGCCCCCGGTTCCCGCGCCGGGGATGGCATACATCCCGGTGGTCAGCTCACGCGGCTCCTGGCAGGGACGGCTCAGCGGGGCGATGGGGCTCGTGATCGCCGTGGTGGTGGCCGCCGCGACCACCGCCTTCGTGCTCTACGAGGCCGGGCACCTCATCTCGAGCTTGGTGGGCCACGCCGCGAACGCCGACTAGGTTCCCGCCCCGTCCGACTCCGGCGTGAGGTCGCGGAGCTCCCGGACAAGCGTCTGCGACAGCTGCTCATCACCTCGGAGCCGGCCTTCCAGGTTCACCCGGCCGGCCCACTCGCTCAGTGCTTCGCGCGTCGCGTCGTCGAGAGAACCCGTCGGTTCGGCACCGTAGTGCCCCAGGGCCGCGAGGCGCCGCTGCACATCGGCCACGAGCTCGGCGGACGCGGGCAGGAGCGGGTCGTTACGGATCAACATCGTGTCGTCCAAGACCCCGAAGATCCGGCGCAACTCGAGGACGGACTCGACATGGTCGTCGACGCGCAGATCGATGTAGCGGTCGTTGCGTCCCTCGTAGCCACCCGCCTCGCGCACGACGAGCAAGGCAGCGGACTGGCGGCCGCGCCGATCCCCCCCGGCGGCGTCCCCGGCTTCGAGCGCGGCCAGGAGGCGGTCGCAGAGGTCCCCGTCGGTCTCGGTGAAAGCGCGAGCCAGCTCGTCCACCACCTCGGGACCGGTGAGGATGTTTCCCTGTGCGGCGAAGGCGTCGCCCGTGACGCCGCCCGCCCACTCCGTGCACGTCGCGCCGGAGAACGTGGCGGCTCCACCGCGCGCATCCACGAGACCTACCTGGCGGTCGTCGCGACCCTCGTCGGCGCGAAGGAGCACATCGAGCGCGCCGGTCGCCGAGGCGCCACCCTCGATCAGCGCGAGCCCGTCCGGGCCGAACGCCGTGTTAGCCCACGACTGCGTGGCGACGGCGCCCACACCGGCCCTCGCCCACGGAACGACCGCGCCCACGCAGGGGAACTTGGAGGCCACCGCGACCCCCAGGTCGCCGTTGTCGGGATCGAACCCCACGATCGAGAACGTCATCGGTTGCCTCCTCGGCTCAGCGCCGGCGCACCAGCTGGAACGCCGTCCGGAAATCGGCCAGATGCTCGAGCATGTAGCCCGCCCCGGTCGCGACCGTCTCGAGCGGGTGCTCCGTCACGTGCACGGGCACCTCGCACTCCTGGGCGAGCAGCATGTCGATTCCCCGAAGCAGGCTCCCGCCGCCCGTCAGGAACATGCCGGTCTCGAGGACATCGTGCGTGAGCTCCGGCGGCGCCTCCGCGAGGCACAGTCGCGCGGCATCGACGATGCCCGCGATCGGCACGCCCATCGCCTGGCGAACCTCGTCGGCCGTCACTTTCACCTCGACCGTGTTGCCGCTGGAGAGCTCGCGGCCCACCACGATCGCGGCCTTCGAGTCCGGCGACGGGAAGGCCGACCCGATCGCGATCTTGATCTCCTCGGCGGCCTTCTCCCCGATCGCGACCCCGTACTCGTTGCGGATGTGCTCGGCGACCGCGGCGTCGAGGTCGAACCCGCCCAGGGTGACCGACCGTCCGCTCACGACCCCGCCCATGGACACCACCGCCATCTCGGAGCGGCCGCCGCCGATATCGACCACCAGGTTCCCGATCGGCTCGTGCACGGGGAGCCCCGCCCCGATCGCGGCCACGAGCGGCTCCTCGACGAGCGTGACCTGGCGCCCACCCGCGAACCTGATCGCTTCCTCGATCGCACGCTTCTCCACCTCGGAGCTCAAGCTGGGCACGCACGCCAGCACGCGAGGACGCACGAAGCGCGAGACCCCTACGCGGCGCAGGACCACCTCGAGCATCCGCTGCGTGAGATCGAACTCGGTCATCGTGCCGGCACGCAGTGGCCGCACCGCGACGACGCTCCCCGACTGGCCACCGATCATCTGCCACACCGCCTCGCCCATCGCGAGGACCTCGCCCGTCCCGCCATGCATCGCGACCACCGCGGGCTCGTCGAAGATGATGCCCTCGCCCTGGCGGTACACGAGGGTGTTTGCGGTGCCGATGTCGATCGCGAGGTCGCGTCCCATCTAGCTCCCCATGACCCAGTGCGCGTCGCCCGAGACCAGGGACTCCTTCTTCCAGATCGGGACGTCCTCCTTCAAGCGCTCGATCCCGTGGCGACAGGCATCGAACGCGTCGGCGCGATGCGGGGCGCTCGCAGCGACCACCACGCTGGACTCCCCCACCGCCAGGTCGCCGATCCGGTGCAGGATGGCCACCTTGCGCACGGGCCAGCGCTCGTGCAGCTCGTCAGCGATCGCGCCGAGGCGTTCGGCCGCGAGATCCTCCCAGGCCTCGTAGCTCAATCCCGTCACGTCGCCCGCGCCGGAATGGTCACGCACGGTCCCGATGAAGAGGGCGGTGCCACCCGCGCCGGGGTCGGCCACGTGCGCGAGCGCCTCCTCCACCGCGAGCGGCTCGGACGTGATGCGGACGAGCGTGCGCTCGGAGGCAGGGTCGGTCACGGCGCCATCGTAGCGAAGGGCCGGTCGTACGATTGCGTGCATGAGCGGCATGCCACCCGGTTCCGGGTTCCCGCTCGGGGGCGACCCCGAGCAGTTCAAGGATGCCCCGTTGTTCCGCGAGCTCCAGCGCGTGATGTCGTCGTCCAGCGGGCCCGTGAACTGGGAGCTCGCGCGACAGGTCGCGATCGCGAGCGCGGTGGAGGCAGGCGACGACCAGCTGCCCACCGACGCCGACCGGCAGCTGTTCGAGGACGCCGCGCGGGTGGCCGAGCTGCACGTCGCCCGCTTCACGGGCCTCGAGGCGCCTGGCGATGTCGCGCGGGTGCGTCCCGTACGCCGGGCCGAGTGGGTGACGGCGAACGCGGAGAGCCTCCGGGAGCTGCTCGAGCCTGCCGCGAAGCGGATCGGCGAGGCGATGGACCGGGCGGCCCGCGAGCAGCTTCCTCCGGAGATGCAGGAGATGGCCGGCTTCATGGGGCAGCTTTCGCCGCTGCTGATGGGCACGCAGGTCGGGCAGGTGCTCGGGTTCCTCGCGCAGCGCGTGTTCGGGCAGTTCGACGTGGCGATGCCCAGGAACGGTCCCGCGACGCTGCTCTTCGTGGTCCCGAACATCGCGACGTTCGAGCATGACTGGTCGTTGGATCCGACCGAGTTCCGGACGTGGGTGGCCCTGCACGAGGTGACGCACCGCTTCGAGTTCGCGCGGCCTTGGGCGCGCCCACGGTTCGCCGAAGTGCTCGACGACTTCTTGTCGACGCTCGCGATCGACATGGAGGAGATGCAGGCCAAGCTCACGGGGATCGATGCCGCCGACCCCGACGCGTTCCAGGGGCTGATGGAGTCCGACGAAGGCCTGTTCGGTGCCGAGCTCGACGACGAGCAGCGGCTTAAACTCGCCCGGATCCAGGCGTTCATGGCCGCGGCCGAGGGGTACGGCGACCATGTGATGCACGCCCTGGGGTCGGAGCTGCTCGGCTCGTACGGGCAGATCGATGAGGCGATGTCCCGTCTGGACATGTCGGACAGCGACCCGGTATTCGAGCGGCTTCTCGGCGTCGACGTCGGGCCTGAGCACTACGCGGCGGGGCGGGCGTTCTGCGACACGGTAGTTGAGCTAACCGACGAGGTCACGCTCACGCGGATGTGGGACTCAGCCGAGGCGTTGCCGTCGTACCCGGAGATTCAAGAGCCTCGGCTCTGGCTCGCACGGACGGTCTGACGGCGTCTGCCGACAAGGCCGCATACTTCGCGTACGACAACTCCTCGAACCCAGGGGCCACTGCGCCCGCCATCGCGATGGTGGCTCAGGCCATCACACGCCGAACCGACGCCTGGGGTAGGTGTCCCCCCTGGTGGCGCCGAGCCTGGAGCCCGGGCCAGATGCCGCATCGCGCGTAGACTCGGCCGATGACCTCTCGGCGCCAGCTGCAAGAGCTGCTCGAGGCTGTGGCCGACCATTCGGTCGAGCCCTCGGCGGCGGTCGATCGCCTGGCGGAGCTGCCCTTCCGCGATCTCGGGTTCGCCCGCGTCGACACACACCGCGAGCTGCGGCAAGGTGCCCCGGAAGTGATCCTGGGCGCCGGCAAGACGCCGGAGCAGGCCGCGGCGATCGCGCTGGCACTAGCCGAGGCCGGCGCCTCGAGCGTACTCGTCACCCGTGCCGAAGCCGAGATGCGGGCCGTCGTGCGCGAGGCGCTTCCCGATGCCGTCGAAGACGAGCGGGCCAACGCGATCTGGGTCGAGCGCGTGCCGTTGAAACGGCGTGGACGGGTCCTGATCGTGTCCGCCGGCACTTCCGACGGCCCCGTGGTCCATGAGGCGCGGATCCGCGCCGAGTTGCTTGGCGCAACGGTGACGGTCCACGAAGACGTGGGGGTGGCCGGTCTGCACCGGCTCGCGCCGGTGATCCCGGACCTCGACCGGACCGACGTCGTGGTCGTGGTCGCCGGCATGGATGCCGCGTTGGCGAGCGTGATCGGCGGGCTGGCTCCTTGTCCCGTGATCGGCGTGCCCACGAGCGTCGGGTACGGCTCGGCGCACGGCGGGCAGACGGCGCTGAACGCGATGCTCTGTTCGTGCGCCGACGGCTTGGCCGTTGTCGGGATCGACGATGGGCTCGGCGCCGGCTCGGTGGCCGCCCGGATCGCCCGACGCGCGGAGGTCCGCTCGCGGTGACGCGGGTCGCCTATCTCGACCCCGTCGGAGGAGTTGCCGGCGACATGCTGCTTGCAGCCCTGCTCGATGCGGGCGCGCCGCGCGAGGTACTCGACGACGTCGTGCATGCACTCGGCTTGACCGGCGTCGACGCCGTCGTCTCACGTGTCGAACGTGCCGGCCTCGTGGCGACGCACATCCACGTACGCACGCAGACGCGGACGCACGAGCGGCCCGCCCACGAGCTGCGCGAGATCGTGGCGACCGCGGCGCTCGATCCCGTGGTTCGCGCGCGATCGCTCGCCGCCCTCGACCGGCTCGTCGTCGCCGAAGCCGCGATCCACGGTGTGGCCATGGTCGACGTCGTGCTGCACGAGCTCGGCGGCGACGACACGCTCGTCGACATCTGTGGCGTGTTCGCGCTGCTGCACGCCCTCGGGATCGATCGGCTCTCCTGCGCCCCGCTGCCGATGGGGACCGGTGTGATCGAGAGTGCGCACGGCCCGCTCCCGCTGCCGGCCCCTGCCACGTTCGCGCTGCTTCGCGGCGTGCCCGTTGTAGGGGTCGACGTGGCAGCCGAGCTCGTGACGCCGACTGGCGCGGCGATCGTTGTCGAGGCCACCGAGCGGTTCGGACCGCTCCCGACGATGGCGGTGGATGCGATCGGCGTCGGCGCCGGGACCCGCGACGTACCGGGTCGGCCCAACATCCTGCGGCTGTTCGTGGGCCAGTCGGCGGACGCCGATCCCGGCGGAACGGGCGAGGTCGTCGTCCTGGAGGCCAATGTCGATGACCTGCTTCCCGAACTCGTTCCCGACGTGATCGACGCGTGCCTGGCCGCGGGCGCGCTCGACGCCTGGGCCCAGCCGATCCAGATGAAGAAAGGCCGACCAGGGCTTCTGTTGGGGGTGCTCGCACGACCCGCCGACGAGCGCGTGCTGGCACACACGCTGCTGCGCCATTCCACAACGTTGGGCGTGCGCGTGCGTCGTTCGGCGCGCCTCGAGCTAGACCGCGCGATCCGCGAAGTGCAGATCGACGGCCACCCAGTGCGCATCAAGATCGGGTTGCTCGATGGCAGCGTCGTCAACCTCGCGCCCGAACACGACGATTGCGCGGCGGTGGCGGCCGCGACCGGCCGCCCGGTCAAGCAGATCTGGGCGGAGGCGCTCGTCGCGGCAACCGCCGTCGGCGCGACGGTGGGGGACGCCGATGGCCTCACTCGCTGAGCTCGAAGCGGCGGTCGCGAAGGCGCCCAGCGCGATCGTGGCGTTCTCCGGTGGTGTGGACTCGTCGCTGGTCGCGGCCGCGGCCGTCCGCGCGCTGGGGGAGCGCGCCACCGCGGTGACGGCCGTGTCACCGGCGTTGGCGACGGGGGAGCTCGACGGTGCTCGAGCCGTCGCGGCTGCGGTCGGCATCGCGCACCGAACGATCACCACCGACGAGCTCGCACGCGTCGAGTATCGGCGCAACGGGCCGGACCGCTGCTACCACTGCAAAACCGAGCTCTACGTCCGGCTCAGCGACCTCGCCGCGGCCGAGGGGTTCGCCACGGTCTACTCCGGCGCGAACGTCGACGACCTAGGGGATTGGCGTCCGGGTCTGACCGCCGCGGCCGAGCACGAGGTGCGCCATCCGCTGATCGAGGCCGGGTTCGCCAAGCAGGACGTGCGACGCTGGGCGACCACCCTGCAGTTACCGAGCGCCAACAAGCCCGCGATGCCCTGCCTCGCCTCGCGCCTTCCCTTCGGCACCGAGGTCGACCTCGCGGTGCTCGCCCGGGTGGACGCGGCCGAGCAGGCGCTCCATGCGATGGGGTTCCGCGATCTGCGGGTGCGCCATCTTGGTGACGTCGGACGGATCGAGCTCGCCGCGGACGAACTGACCGGCCTAACCGAAGACCGGCGTAACGCGATGCTGGCCGCGGTGCGGGCCGCGGGGTACGCAGAGGCCGTGCTCGACGACCGACCCCTGCGCTCGGGATCGTTCACGGGGCTGCGCCCGCTGCCGCTCGCCGTCCGGTAGGAGCGCTACTCGAGGGAGCCGGCGTGTGGATCTCGCGCGGTCGGTGCTCGATAGCCGGGCTCGCTGCGGTCGGTCAGGAACTCGACGGCCGCCCACAGCACCTTCGATCACCATAGCCCGAGGTATCCGCCGTCTTCCTGTTCGAACCGGTCGTACGCGCGGCCATGAGGACGCCACCAGGTGCGGACTGCCTGCGTCGCGTCTGTCCGCTATCCTTCCCGCCGATGAGCATCGGTGAACTTGTGTCCGCCGCCGTCGTCGATCGGCGCGTGTGGGAGACCCAGGGCAACACCTCGCCCGACGGCGTGTACCTGGTCGGTCAGCCCGGCCCCGCGCTTCCCTTCGTGCTCTTCCGTGCATGGAAGGTGCCGATCGGGTTCGTGAACGAAGAGGTGCGGCTGATCGGTCCTTCGGGACGGACGATCGTCCGATGGGGACCCGAGGTGCGGCGCATGGTGGGCGCGATGGACCTCACGACGGAGGTCGACACCGTCGAGGACGCGGTCTTCGACGAGACGGGTACCTACGTGGCCTCGTTCATCCTCGACGGCGAGATCGTCGGCGAGCTCCACTTCCCGGTGTACGTGCAGGCCGCGCCCGCCAAGCTCGACAAGGACACCGAGGACGGGCTGAAGAAGTCCGACGTCGCCTGGATCGGTCACGATGCGGGCGGTCGTCGGCGCACGGTGCCGGCGTGGTTCGCTTACAAGAACGGCAAGATACTGGTGGTCTCGCAGCGCGAACCGGGGCCTGAGGAGCAGACCGTGCCGGGCGTGCCCGAGGCGCACGAGCTGGTGGTGGTCACTCGACGCAAGGGCCGCGATACCTCGCTAGACGAGTTCACGGCGTCGCAGCGCCGGTTGGAAGGCGCCGAGTGGGAAGAGGCCGCGAAGGTGTTGGTGGACCGGCGTCGGAGCCGCGTGGGCCCGCCCGGCGACTCGCTGACGCGCTGGCGCGGGGCCTGTGACATCGTCGAGATCACTCCGAACGTCTAGCAGCGGCTAACGGTTCAACGGGCGGCCGACGGCTTCCGCCACACGTGCGATCTGCTCTCCGAGCACCGCCATCTCTTCCGGAAGCAGCGCCTGCGGTCCGTCCACGAGCGCCTGCTCGGGCTCGGCGTGCACGTCGATCATCACCGCGTCTGCGCCGGCCGCCACCGCCGCAAGTGCCATCGGCGCCACCAGGTCGTGCTTGCCCACCGCGTGCGACGGATCCACGATCACGGGCAGGTGCGATTCCTGCTGCGCCACGGCCATCCCCGCCAGGTCCAGGGTGTTACGCGTCGAAGGCTCGAAGGTCCGGATCCCGCGCTCGCACAGGATGATCTCTGAGTTGCCTCGCTGTGCGACGTACTCCGCCGCCTGGAGCCACTCGTCGATCGTCATCGCGAGCCCGCGCTTCAACATCACGGGCTTGTTCGTCAGGCCGACCTCTTTCAGCAGCTCGAAGTTCTGCGCGTTCCGTGTGCCGATCCGGACGCAGTCGGCTACCTCGGCCACGTGCTCGACCTGGCTCACGTCGACGACCTCCACGACGAACGGCAACCCGGTCTCGCGCCGGCACTCCTGGAGGATCTCGAGCCCGCGCTCCCCCAGCCCCTGGAACGAGTACGGCGAGGTTCGCGGCTTGTAGACGTCACCCCGCAGGATCGTCGCGCCCGCGCTTTGCGCGGCCTTGCACGCGATCATGGCCTGGTCCTCGTTCTCGACCGCGCACGGCCCCGCGATGATCGTGAACGTGCCACGCCCGACCGCCGTCTCGCCGACCATCACGCTGGTGGGCTCGGGGTGCAGGTCGCGCGAGACCATCTTGTAGGCCTTGCCGATCTGGATCACGTGGTCGACGCCGTGCAGCTGACGCCAGTCAACGGCGCGCAACCGCTCGGTGTCGCCCACCAGGCCGACCACCGTGTGCACCGCCCCGCGCGAGACGAACGCCTCACCGCCGGCGGCGCGTGCCTTCTCGGCGACCGCCTCGACGTCGGCGTCGGTCGCGCCCTGCTTCATCACAACGACCATCTGTGGAACCTCCCGTCCTGCCCGGAAGGACCCCGGGGAAGGAAGAACCCCGGGTGTCTCGCCCGGGGTCGCTGTCTGCTGGGTGGCTGCAGGCCGCTACGCCCGGCGGGCGCCCGCGTAGGTGAACCAGTAGCCGAAGGAACGCTGCATGACGCGCACATGGTCGCAGACGGCCGGGCGCCCTGGCAAGCGGTGCCGCTAGTATCCGCGCCATGCCGCTCACGGTCCTCGATCACCCCCTCGCCCACGACCTGCTCTCCCGCCTTCGCGACGCCCGCACGAGCCCGGCGGAGTTCAGAGCGCTGACGCGCCGACTCGGGTGGATCCTGGTCACCGAGGCCACACGGGATCTTGCTACCGAACCCGTGACGATCGACACCCCGCTCGAGCCGATGGACACCCGGCGCATCTCGGAGCACCTCGTTGCGATCCCGGTGCTGCGGGCCGGGCTCGGGCTGCTCGACGCCGTCACCGACCTCTACCCCGACACCGTGGTCGGCTACCTCGGGATGGAGCGGGACGAGGTCACGCTCCAGCCCCGCGACTACTACGCGAAGCTCCCGCCGATGGACGGCCGGCGCGCCCTGGTCGTCGACCCGATGCTCGCGACCGGTGGTTCGGCCACCGCCGCGATCTCCTACGTAAAGGCGCACGCGCATCCCACCTCGATCACGTTCGTCTGCGTTGTTGCGGCACCCGAGGGCGTCGCGCGCCTCCAGGAGGACCACCCCGACGTGGCGACCGTCGCGGGGGCGCTCGACCGCCGGCTGAGCGATCAGGGGTTCATCCTGCCGGGGCTCGGAGACTTCGGCGACCGCCTCCACGGCACGCTGTAGCTGAGGGCCGGGCGAGAGCGACGGACGGTTTGCGGACAGCCTACGGGCGAGGAGGGAGCAGGGTGCGCGACGAAGCCGACAGGGACCGCCGGATACGCGACCTGCTGGAGTCGTCGCCCTTCCACACGTGGATGGGGAGGCAGCCGAGGTTCGGTCCTAGTACTCGACCTCGATCTTCTCCATCACGGCCGGGAGCTGCGTGAGCGAGCCCTGAAGACCGAGGAGCAGCCCCATGTTCCCGCCGATCTTGATCTTGCCCGTCATGAACGCGGTGACCGCTGAGACCTCGCTCTTAGCGAGCTTGACCGCCGTGTCGTAGCTCTGGGTGATCGTGGCGTCGGGACCCTCGATGTCGCCGACGCCCATCCCGATCGTGCCGTCGTCGAACGTGATCCAGTAGTGGGTCTCGTCGCCGCCGGTGATGATCTGCTGGATCTTGGCCATCTGGCCGGCCGCGGCCTCGCGGAAGGCCTCGTTCGCATTGAGCTCGGTCGTGAGGGCCTCCGCCCATTCGGATGAGAGGAACTTGACGGCCATAACGGCCTCCTTTGGCGTCGGGCAGGTGCGCGGGCAGTATAGGGGCGTCGTCGGGAGGCGTCCTCGCCACGGCCATCTCGCGGTCGGTCCGAGTCTCGCCCCTCTATCATCCGGTCATGGCGCCGCTCCTGGCTGTGATCGACATGCAGCGCGTGTTCGCGGACGCGGACAGCCCTTGGGTCGTGCCGGGGTGCGTCGAGCTCGTGCCCTCGATCGATCGGCTCGCGAACACCTTCGCGGAGCGCGTGGTCTTCACTCGGTTCGTGCCGTTCGATGAGCCGCCCGGGCCCGGCGCGTGGGCCGACTACTACGGGTTGCACCCCTTCTTCCTTCGCGCCGAGTTCGAGGAGCTGACGAACCTGGTGGAGCCCTTCGCATCATGGGACGTGCCCACCCTGGCGGCGCCGACGTTCTCGAAGCACGGCTCGCGGCTGGAGGCCCTGGCCGGGCCTGAGCAGGCCCTCGTACTGTGCGGGGTCGCCACGGATTGCTGCGTGATCTCTACCGCCCTCGCCGCCGCCGACGCGGGGCTGCGGGTGCGTGTGGTCGCCGACGCGTG
>JBDTNY010000084.1:0-7849 GCA_039933515.1 Actinomycetota bacterium | reverse complement strand
TTGGGGTTGCCCCCGGCGCCGTAGCCATTGCCGTTGCCGTTGCCGTTGCTAAGCAGGTGGCCGAGCGCGTTCAAGAGTCCTTGCGCCTGCGGGGCGTTCGCGCAGTTGGCCGAGACCACTTCGATCGCGTGCTCGATGCCGGTCACGTCGTCGCCACGGGGCATCGAGACCTTCGCGGAGCTGAGCGCGTCCTCGCAGGCGCCAGGGATCAAGGGGATCGAGGGGTCACGGAACGTGAGCCCTCCCTCGGTTCCACCAGCGACGTAGCTGCTCGCGCCGCCAGCTACTCCGTCGATCCCTCCGCCGGCCGAGGCCACGATGGAGGCGGCGTCGCTCGCGACGCTCGGGCGATCGGTGGCGTGCAGGATGCCGCCCTGGCTCGCCGCCGCGATCCCCGCACTCACAAGGGTCACGACCGCTACGCCGCTCGAGAGGGCGTGGGTTCCGCGGGTGTGCCACTTCTTCGCCATGGAGAGAGTGTCGGCCCGTTGGGGAGTGGGAGCAATCGGCCGTGGGTCTCCTCAATGCGTGGCCCGGTGGATCGCTTCCATAACACGCTCGGGGGAGAGCGGAAGGTCCAGATGACGTACGCCCAACGGCCGGAGCGCATCGACGGCGGCGTTCTGGACTGCGGGGGTGGACCCGATGCAGGCGGATTCCCCCACGCCCTTGGCTCCCAGCGGATTGGTGGGAGTGAGGGTCTCGGTGTGCGCCGTCTGGAACGACGGGAACTCTGCCGCAGAGGGCATCGCATAGGTCGTCAGCGTCCCGGACATCGGGTTCCCCTGCTCGTCGAACCGCACCTCTTCGAAGAGCGCTTGCGCGATCCCCTGCGCGAGTCCCCCGTGCACCTGACCTTGGACGAGCATCGGGTTCAAGATCCGGCCGCAGTCGTCGACCGCGACGTGACGCATCAACCGCACGTCGCCCGTCTCGATGTCGACCTCGACCACGGCCACATGCGTCCCGAACGGGAACGACGAGGCCGGCTGTCGGAACTGCCCCGCCGACACGAGCCCCGGCTGCATCCCGGGTGGAAGCCTCGAGAGATCGGACGCGGCAGTGGCGAGCTCGGCCCAGGTGATCGAGCGGGCGGGAGCCCCGCGCACCGAGAACCTCCCGTCCTGGGGAGGGCCGATGTCGGCCCGATCGGTCTCGAGGAGGTGAGCGGCCAGCTCCGCCGCCTTCTCCCCGACCTTGGCTGCCTGCTCGACGACGGCCGAGCCCCCCGCTTGCAGCGAGCGGGAGCCCCAGGTTCCTTGACCCCGAGGCACCTGACCGGTGTCGGAATGGACCACATGGACACGGTCGAACGGCACCCCGAGCATCGCGGACGTCATCTGCGCGAACGCGGTCTCGTGCCCTTGGCCATTCGGCGTCACGCCGGTCAGCACGGTGACACCGCCGTCGGAGCGCACCTCGACCGATGCGAACTCCTTCGACGCGAACGACGTGATCTCGACGTAGGTGCAGAGCCCGACGCCCAGGAACAGGTGATCCCCGCGTGCGCGGCGAGCGCGTTGCTCGGCGCGGAGCGCACCGTAGTCGGCCAGCCGAAGTGCCGCGTCCAGCGCCCGCTCGTACTCGCCCGAGTCGTACGTGGTCCCGCTGGCCGTCGTATATGGGAAGACATCCGCGGGGATCAGGTTCCTGCGCCGGACCTCGGCGGGATCCAGGTCGAGCTCGGCGGCCACGAGATCGATCGCGCGCTCGATCAAGGCGGTGGCCTCGGGACGGCCCGCCCCTCGGTACGGCGCGATCGGGGTGGCGTTCGTCACGACGCTCCGACCGCGGCTCGCGATCTTGGGGATCGCGTAGACGCCCGACAGCATCTCCTGCGTCGTGACGGGCAGGAAGGCACCGATCGGGTAGGCGCCCATGTCGGCGAGGAGATCTGCCCGCAACCCCACGATCGTGCCGTCTCGGCGGGCGCCGATCTCGACGTACTGGACCTGGCCCCGGCCGTGGGTGAGCCCGAGCATGCTTTCGCTGCGGGTTTCCGACCAGCGCACGGGCCGGCCCACCAGCATCGCGGCCTTCGCGACGGCGAGATACTCCGGATATACCTGTAGCTTCGCGCCGAACCCGCCCCCCACGTCGGGCGCGATCGCGCGCACCCGTGCCTTCTCGAGCCCGAGCGCTTCCGCGATGTCGTCGCGCACGTCGAAGGGGATCTGCGTCGACACCCACACGGTGACGCCTCCGTCGGGCCGGGGCTCCACGGCGATCGCGTTCGTCTCCATGGGCACGGGGGCCAGGCGCTGGTTCACGAAGCGCCCCTCGACCACGACGTCGGCCCCCGCCAGCACGTCGTCGTGCCAGTTGGTTTCGAACTCGTTCGCGACGTTCGTGCCGCGGGCCGGCCACAGCAAGGGAGCGTCCCCGGCCGCCGCGCGCTCCACGTCGATGACCGCTTCGAGGGGCTCGTACTCGGGCAGGATCAACTCGCCGGCGTCCTCCGCGGTAGGGAGCGATTCCGCCAGGATCAGGGCAAACGGCTCCCCGACGAACCGCACGACCTCACGCGCGAGCACCTCGCGGCCGAAGACCCCGTCCACGGAACCGCCGGATCCCTCGACGTTGCCGCTCGGTGGCATCGGTGGGAGAGCGAGATCGTCGGCCGTCAGGACCGCCACGACCCCCGGTGCCCGGCGAGCCGGCTCGAGGTCGACGCGCAAGAGCCTGGCGTGCGGCATGATGGACCGAACGAACAGCGCCCGCAATGCCCCATCGAGGGGGATGTTCTCGACGTAACGTCCGCGCCCTCGAAGGAGTCGAGGGTCTTCGGAACGGAGCGCCGGAACGCCGAACATCGAGGGAGGCACGATCGTCACGCGGCCCATGCTCGCATACGGGCCCGCGCGCAGAGAGGACGTCGGCTTGAAGACCACCGGATCGATACGACGCTCGAAGTTCGCGACCTGGCTCGCCACGCTGGTGATCGCAGTGTCTGCGGTGCTCGGCGCGGCCTCGCCGGCCGCGGCTGGCACCCCCGCAGCGGTGGGCACGATCAAGGTCAAGGGCGGGCTGCAGGGGCCTGCCGGGTTCACCTTCACGCCCGGGGGCGTGATCGTCTATGCCGAGCGCGCGACGGGAGCGATCCGCTACCTGAACCCGTCCACGGGCTTCGACCGCCTCCTGATGACGATCCCCGGCGTGAACGGCAGCGGCGAGCGGGGCGCGCTTGGCGTGGCCTTGGATCCGCTCTGGCCGACGAGGCGGTTCGTCTACGTGTACGTGACGAGGTCGACCTCGCTCGGCCTTCGGAATCAGATCGTGAGGATCCGCGACGAACGGGGCGTTCCTCCGACGATGAAGGTGCTGCTCTCGGTCGTCGCGAGCGCAGATCCGTACCACAACGGAGGGCGGATCGCGTTCGGTCCCGACGGCATGCTCTACGCGATCGTCGGCGACGGGCACAACCCCTCGAACGCGCAGGATCGCACCAGCAATCTTCGCGGAAAGATCCTTCGGCTCCGTCCGGACGGCACCGTGCCCGCCGACAACCCAGGCGGCACCAAGTGGTGGGCGTACGGGATCCGCAACTCGTTCGGGTTCACCTTCGACCCCCAGAACGGCAACCTGTGGGAGACCGAGAACGGCCCGGAGTGCAACGACGAGCTGAACCTGGTCGTCGCCGGCGGGAACTACGGCTGGGGGTCGAACGAGACCTGTGCCGGCGCCAGCCCTGCCAACACGAACCAGGACGGGGCGAACCCGACCTTGCCGGTCCAGTGGTGGGTCTCCACGATCGGGATCACGGGCGCGGCGTTCTGTAATGGATGCAGTCTGGGGGCTGCGGCCGAGGGCGACCTGTTCATCGGCGCGTGCTGCGACGGTGGGGTCATCCAGCAGGGCGAGATGAACGCGCAGCGGGACGGCCTCGTGAGCCTGTCCGGCGTGGGTACCGCGCCGGGCTCGGCGATCTACTCGATGGAGGTCGGCCCGAACGGGTGGATCTACTTCAGCGACTCGAACGCGATCTATCGCCTGACGTGACCCGCTCGGTCGCTTGATCGTGCCGATCGGCGTACGCTCGGCCCAGCGCGTGCCCTCGCACCCGACACGAGGTGTCGCATGGACATCGGTCCCCCCAAACGGATCATCGAGATCGAGCCGGTCGTGCTTCCCATGCCCGAACCGGCGCCCGAGGAGCAGCGCCCCGCCGTCGAACCGACGCCGGTACGCATCGAGCCGGGCGCGTAGGCCGTGTCACGCGTCGACGTCGAGGTCTCCGGAAGCGTTGAACGATCGACGGAACCGATCGTGGCGTGGCGATCGTGGGCCCTCACCGGGCGGGGCGACGGCTCCCATCTGCTTCTTCGGCCCGTGGCGGGCCGCGCGCACGCGTGGCGTCCGCGCGAGATCGCGACCGCCACCTGCAAGCGCAGGGGCGTACTCCATGAGGCGCCCGCCATCGGATGCCGGTGTGGGCTGCACGCGTCCCAAACGCTCGACATCTTGCGCAAGACCAAGTGCCCGGCCGTGCTCGGCCGGGTGGCCTTATGGGGGCGGGTGGTCGAGCACGAACTGGGGTACCGGGCCCGATTCGCCTATCCCCAACGGCTCCGGTTGATCTGCCAGTTCTGTTTCTGGCAGAAGGGCCCGCTCGGTTCGGGGCCCACGGTGGTGGGTTCCTATCCGCGCGACGAACTCGTGCCGCTCTGTCCCGCCCACCTGGAGGCCGCCTCCGAGAACGGGATGACGCCACGCCGGCTGCTCGACGCCGACCAGGTGGAACAGCGTCTCCGGGCGACCTACGCGGTCGATCCGCTCGCGATCTGAGTCACTCGGCGGCGTGCTTCTTGCGTGCCGCCGAGCGGGTGAGCCGCGCGCGGAGCTCGTTGGCCTCAGCGCTGATCGGTAAGGGCAGATCGTCCATCTCGTGGGGCTCACGGTCGGACTCCGCGGCGGGAGGCTCCTCCTCGTGGTGGCCGTTGGACCCATCCCTAAGATGGCCGTTCCCGTTCGCGGAAGCATCCGGCTGCCTGAGCTCGGCGAGACGGCGTTCGGCCTCCGCGGCGCGAGCCTCCGCGGCCACCACACGGGCTTCGAGGCGCACGAGCGCCTGGGCGTCGGCCGTCGATGCGTTCCGAGAAGCAGCCGCCTCGGCCATCGCGTCCTCGGTCGCACGCTGTGACGCGGCCAGCTCGGCCCCCACTTCCCGCATCCGAAGCTCAGCCTGAGCAGCACGGCGGTCGGAGTCCTCCAGGCGAACCGACGCCTCGGACAACTTGCGTTGGGTCTCCGCGGCCCTGCCCCCGGCGGCCTCGCGCTCGGCTGCCGCTGCGGCGGACGACGCCGCGACGGTAGCCGCGTTGGTCGCTGCCACCTCGGCGTGCAACGCCTCAAGGGCGTGCTCGAGCTCCCCATTGCGCCGTGTGATCTCCTCGGCGTGTGCGGCGTGCTCGAGTTCACGCGCGTTGGTGCTGCCGCTCGCAGGGGCCGGCTCGCTCACCGGTCGCCGCCGGAACGACCACGCGGCGAGCAGGACGGCTATCAGGGCCATCGCACCGAAGATCGCCTGGGCCGTCTTCCACGGACCGGCGGCGTCGCTCCGCAAGGCGGCATAGAACTGATCGATCTGCACCGAGCCGAGGACGGCGACACGATCGGGCACACGCAGCGGTACGAAGGTCTGGAACAGCTCGGTCAATGTGCCCGGGTCGCCGGTCGTCGCCTTGGTGAACGGAGCGGTCGTGAGCCGGCTCGAAACCTCGCCGCCGTCGGCGGCCATGATCGCAGGATCCGCATCCACACGAAGCTCGCCGATCTTGTCGCGGTCGTCGGTCGAGAAGAGCAAGACGCCGTCGCTCGACCACAGGCGAACGCGGGCGACACGGGTGTCGGTGAAGATCTGACCCTGGATGTCGGTGAACAGATCGCGATAGGTCGCCCCGGTCAGCGGTGTGGCCACGGTCGGCGCACGAAGCGCGTTGTAGAGGACGGTGTTCGCGTAGAGCACGGCGCGACGCTGCGCCTCGTCGATCTGCCGAGTGAGAGCTGCCTGCTCCTGCTGGCGTGCGACGACGAGCAGCAGGAGAGCAAGCACGACTAAACCGCTCCATGCGAAGCGGCCGATGCGAGACCTCCGATGGATCACGTTCATGCTTCTTCCTCACTCGGACGGTCACCGCCGCAGCCGCGGCGGAGCGATCCAACCTCTGGGTTTTCGTCACCGCACCGCCGACCTTGAATCCGTGCCCCGCGGTACGCGCTCAGGAGATCTCCCGATCGTGCCGATACACCCCCACGTAGACGGAACCATCGGTCTGGAGGCTTCCCCGTGCGTCTTCTCCCCCCGGCGCGATGGGCCGTGACGGCCCTCGCATGCAGCGCGATACTGGTCGGCGTCCTCACGCCCGCGGCGGATGCGTCGGTGCTCGACGGCGTGCTCCGAGAACGCCGTCACCTGAGCGCCGCCCTCGCCGGCATCCGCGAGATGCGGCACGACAACTCCCAAGGGCTGCTCGCGACGATCGGGCAGGCCGACCGGGCGCTCAAACGCGGAGCTCACGGCCGCGCGCTCGACCCGAAACGCTGGACGCACGTCAGCTCGCGCATCCGGCACACCCGATGGGAGGCCACGATGCGGCTCCATCGCCTCGATCGCTTCGCCACACGCCGGACAGCTGCGCTGCTCCGCCGGCGAGAGCAGATCGACGCCTGGCTCGCCACCTGGGCCG
This sequence comes from Actinomycetota bacterium, assembly GCA_039933515.1. GTDB lineage: Bacteria > Actinomycetota > UBA4738 > UBA4738 > HRBIN12 > JAOUEA01. Next base: position 1,163 of record JBDTNY010000084.1, on the reverse strand, counting down.
TCTTCCGTGCCTGTCCCGTGGGGGGTGGCCACGCCGTCGCGGACAACTTCGGGATCACGGTCCGGTTGGACGGGATACCGATCCACCGGCACATGGGCAACGACATCTCGGCCTCCACCGGCGCGGCTATCGTCGCACCCTTCGAAGGGTATGCATACGCGTCTTCGAGCCCGCTCGGCGGCTTGGAAGTACGCGTACGCGGGGCACGCGGCTACGTCTACAACGCACACCTGATGTCGTACGGACGACTCGGGTACGTGAGCACCGGCGCCGTGATCGGCTACGTGGGAAGCACCGGAGATGCCACGGCGCCGCACGACCACTTCGAGTGGCACCCGTGGGACGGCGGCGCCGTCGATCCGAACCCGTATCTCGACGTCGTCTGCTGACGCACCCCGCTCAGCAGACCGCGCCGCACACCGAGAAGTGCTGGTAATCCTGCTCCCCGGTCCAGTCGCCGCCCCAGGTGAACCCGACCGCGTGGAACGCCCACCACACATCGTCGTGGGGATGGATCATGCCCCGGCGGGCCAGCGAGCGATCGAGATAGGGCTCTCCGTTCGGTGGTGAGAACCCCCCTTCCCACACGTACGGGTTCTCGACCGGGTTCACATCGACCGCCTTGCCGTAGGCGTGCCGCGACCACACGCAGCAGATCCCCGCCCGATAGCGGCAGTTGAACCCCGATGTGTTGTCGGCCCGCATCGAGCGGCGGTCGTCCGCGCCGTAGCGGTCCACGAGGACCATCCTCCTGATAGGGAACGCGGTCTCGTAGAGCCGCTTGAACACTCGCTCGATCGACGCGGCGTACCAGCGGTGAACGACCAGCCGGCCGCGGTGGGCGGCGTGGTCGAAGCCCCAGTAGGTGAGCTCCACCAGTCGCAGGTCGGCGAACCCGACGGGGCATCCCGGCCGCCACGACCGGCCCGTCATGAGGTCCCGTGTTCCGGCATCGATCCGCAACACGCTCGAGCTGAACGGTGGCCGGGCGCTGGCCGCGTGCGGGGCAAACAGCGTGATCGACAGGACAAGCGTGAGCGGGGCGAGGCGGCGCACGGGGCCATCGTAGCGGTGGCCCTGGGCTCGCGGTGGAGACGACCGGGATCGAACCGGCGACCTCCGGCTTGCAAAGCCGGCGCTCTACCAACTGAGCTACGTCCCCC
>JBDTNY010000083.1:0-12054 GCA_039933515.1 Actinomycetota bacterium | reverse complement strand
GTCTTCGCCGCCACGAGGGCGTTCCGAAGGTCCGACTGCGCCGCACGGTTCTGCGCCCGGGTCCGGGCACCGAGGAACGTCGGCAGAGCGATGGCGACCAGGATGCCGATGATCAGAACGACCACCATCAGCTCGATGAGGGTGAAACCGTCTTCGCCCTCAGCACGCTTTGCGAAGCGCTTGAGCATCTGCAACGCCTCCTTTCGATTGCAAGTGCGCACCCCGTCGGTGCGCGTTCCCCCGTGATTTCGGCTCTGCGCCAACGAACCTGAAGGAGCTGGCCCCGATATCCCTAGAATCCGCCAGGTGGCCTACCAGGAACCGGGTAGCAGGAGGGCAGGACTACTTGATCTGGTTGATGATGTTGAACATCGGCATGTACAGGGCGACCACCGCCGCGCCTACACAGCCACCGATGACCGCGATCAACAGGGGCTCGATCAGCGACGTGAGCGAGTCCACGGCCGCCTCGACCTCCTGGTCGTAGAACTGCGCGACCTTCTCGAGCATCGTGTCGACCTGTCCGGTCTCCTCACCGACGGCGATCATCTGCACCACCATCGGCGGGAACACGGCATGCTTGCTCAGGGGCTTCGCGATCGATTCGCCCTCCCGGACGCTCGACTGCACGTCCTGCACCGCCCTCGCGATGATCCGGTTGTTCACCGTGTCGCTCACGATGTCGAGCGCCTGCAGGATCGGCACACCCGACTTCAGCAACATGGCCGCGGTGCTCGCGAACCGCGAGATCGCGGTCTTGTGGAAGAGCGACCCGAACACCGGGACGCGGAGCTTGAGCCGGTCGATCATCTCCCGACCGTTGTCGGTCTTCTTGTAGCGGCGGAACGCGAACCGGGCGCCGAACGACGCCATGATCGCCACGTACCAGTACTTCTGCATCAACTGGGACGCCGTCAGCAGGACCTGGGTGGGCATCGGCAGCTTGCCGCCGAGCTGCCCGTAGATGCTCTCGAACTGCGGCACGACGAACAGCAGCATCGCCGACATGATCAGGACGACCAGCCCGACGACCGCGACCGGGTACGTCATCGCGGACTTGATCTTGCCGCGCAGGTGGACCTCTCGCTCGAGCGTCCCCGCCAGGCTCAACAGGGTGTTGTCGAGCGAACCGCCCGTCTCACCCGACTTCACCATCGAGATGTAGAGGTCGTTGAAGACCTTCGGGTGCTTCTGCATCGCACCGGAGAGCGAGGCGCCCTGCTCGACGTCGAGTCGGCACGCCGTCAGGGTTTCCGCCAACATCGGGTTCGAGCTCTGATCCGCGAGGATCGACATCGCCCGCAGGATCGGCAGGCCTGAGTTGATCATCGTCGCGTACTGGCGGGAGAAGACCGCGATCTCCTTGAGCTTGACCTTCTTCTTCTTGATGTTGATCTCGAAGTTGACGCCCTTCTTCTCCTTGCCCACCTCGAGGGGCGTGTAGCCCATCTCGCGCAGACGCTGGAGGACGAGCAGCTCGCTGTCGGCCACCAGGGTGCCGGTGACCAGGTTCCCCGCGCGGTCGCGGACCTTGTACTGATAGTTCTGCGCCATCGGCTACATCCCGCCCATCGTCATGCCGCCGCCCATGGACACCGCGCCGCCGCCGGCGGCCGCGCCGGCGAAACCGCCGCCGCCGATCAGACGCTGCAGCTCCTCGGGGTCGTGGCACCGCTCGAACGCCATCTCCTGGCTCACCGCACCCGACTTCACGTGCTGGGAGAGCGACATGTCCATCGTCTGCATGCCGAAGCGCCCACCCGCCTGCATCGCCGAGTAGATCTGGTGGACCTTGCCCTCGCGGATCAGGTTGCGGATCGCCGGCGTGACGATCAGTACCTCGCACGCCGCGGCGCGCCCCTGCCCGTCCGACGTGGGGATCAGCTGCTGCGTCACGACGCCTTGGAGCGTGGTGGCGAGCTGGACCCGCACCTGCTGCTGCTGGTGCGGCGGGAAGACGTCGATGATGCGGTCGATCGTCTGCGGCGCGTCCTGCGTGTGCAGCGTCGCGAAGACCAGGTGACCGGTCTCGGCCGCCGTGATCGCGGTCGAGATCGTCTCGAGGTCCCGCATCTCACCGACCAGGATCACGTCGGGGTCCTGGCGCAGCACGTGCTTGAGCGCGTTCGCGAAGCCGTGCGTGTCGGCGCCGACCTCCCGCTGGTTCACGATGCAGGTCTTGTGCTTGTGCAAGAACTCGATCGGATCCTCGACGGTCATGATGTGGCCCTGCCGCTCGGTGTTGACCACGTCGACCATCGAGGCCAGGGTGGTCGACTTGCCCGAGCCGGTGGGGCCGGTCACGACCACGAACCCCCGCTGGAAGCGCGCGAGCTCCGAGACCACCGCCGGGAGGCCGAGCTCGTCGATCTTCTTGATCTCGAAGGGGATCACGCGGAAGGCTGCCCCGATCGAGTCGCGCTGCATGTAGACGTTCACGCGGAATCGGGCGCGCCCGGGGAGCGAATACGACATGTCGAGCTCGAGCTCTTGCTCGAAGCGCTCGCGAAGCTTCTGAGGCAAGATCGCGTAGATCATGCCCTGGAGGCCGCGAGGCGTGAGCGCCGGGTAGCCCTCGACGCGCTCGAGGTCGCCGTGCACCCGCACGACGGGCGGCGCACCGGCAGTCAGGTGCAGGTCCGATCCCCCCATGTCCAGGAGGGATCCGAGGAGCTCGGTCACCGGGACCTGGACCTCGTCTTCCTGCATGTTCATGCTCACCGTCACTTCACCACCCTCGCCACTTCTTCGATCGATGTGATCCCCATGCGGGTCTTCTCGAGCCCGTCCTCGCGGAGCGTCATCATCCCCTGCTGTACCGCCACCGCTTTGATGGCTTCGGCAGATGCGCGCTCCACCGTGAGCCGCTCGATCTCCTCGCTCATCTGCATGACCTCGTACAGCCCGATCCGCCCGCGGTAGCCCGTGTTCGAGCAGGCCGCGCACCCCGCCGCTCGGTAGAGGCTGTCGATCTCGGGCCAGAGCCACTCCGGGTATCCCGCCGCGAAGAGCTCCGCCTCTTCGGGCTGGTAGGCCTCCTTGCAGCGCTCGCAGAGCTTGCGGGCGAGCCGCTGCGCCACGATGGCGTCGATCGCCGAGGCGACGAGGAACGTTTCGACGTCCATCTCGGTGAGTCGCGAGATCGCGCTCGCGGCGTCGTTCGTGTGGAGCGACGAGAGCACGAGGTGACCGGTCAAGGCGGCCTCGATCGCGATCGTGGCCGTCTCCTTGTCGCGGATCTCACCGATCAGCACGATGTCCGGGTCAGCTCGAAGGATCGATCGGAGCGCCGATGCGAACGTCAGCCCGGCCTTCGGGTTGACCTGCACCTGGTTCACTCCGTTGAGCCGGTACTCGACCGGGTCCTCGACCGTGATGATGTTCTTGTCGACCTCGTTCAGGATGTTGAGCGTCGAGTACATCGTCGTCGACTTCCCCGAGCCCGTGGGGCCGGTGACGAGGATCGCGCCGTAAGGCTTCTTGAACGAGACCGAGAAGCGGTTGTATGAGTCCTCGAGGAAGCCGAGATCCTCGAGTTTGAGCAGCGCGTTCGACTTGTCGAGCACGCGGATCACGACCTTTTCCCCGAAGACCGTCGGCAGGGTCGCCACGCGCAGGTCGAGCGCCTTTCCGCCGACCTTCATGCTGATCCGGCCGTCCTGCGGGAGCCGCTTCTCGGCGATGTTCAGGTCCGCCATGACCTTCAGGCGCGAGATCAACCCGCCCTGGATGTTCTTGGGTGCCGGCGGCATGGGCTCGTGCAGCACACCGTCGACGCGGAACCGGATCCGGACGTTCTTCTCCGCCGGCTCGATGTGCACGTCGGAAGCGCGGTCGCCGACCGCTTGCGTCATGATCGCGTTGACGAGCTTGACGATCGGGGCCTCTTCGAGCGCAGCCTCGAGTTGATCGTCCTCGCCTTCCATGGAATCGGCGGCGACGTTCGCGAGGGCCTCGACCTGACCGTCCATGCCCGCGTACTTCTGGATCGCGGTCTCGACGTCGCTCGAGGTGGCGACCAAAGGCTGGACATCGCGATTCGTGATCGTGCGGATGTCGTCGAGGGCGTAGACGTTGGCGGGGTCCGACATCGCGACGAGGAGCTTGCCGTCGCGCTCACCGATCGGGATCGCCCGGTAGCGGCGGGCGAGCGCCTCAGGCAGCAGCGTGGTGGCCGTCGGGTCGATCGGGTACTCGGAGAGGTCGACGAACTCGAGCCCGACCTGCTCCGCGAGCGCGCGGACGAGGTCGCCCTCCTTGATCATCCCCAGGTCGATCAGCACGCGGCCGAGGGACTTGGGCGTACTCCGATGCTCCTCCAGCGCCTGTTCCAGCTGCTCGGAGGAGATGTACCCGAGCTCGATCAGGATCTGCCCGAGCTGCTTCGATTTGCGCTTGACGGTCGTCATCGATAGGGCCCTGAGTCCGTTCGGTCTAGGTCGTCAGGAACTTCCTTCGTCATCGCCGGAGTCCATCTGAAGCAATCCCGAGAACTCTTTGGCCAGGAGGACGCGATCGACCTCCGCCGGCTCGTCGTCGCCGTCAGAACCCATGCCGATGAGCTTCTGCGGCTCCCGCTTGAGGGCGGTCGCGGCCTCCGGCTCGGCCGCGGGTTCGGCTGTCTTGGGGGACTCGACGGGACCGTCGGCGGACACGTCCACAGCGCCGGCCGACTCCACCGCGGCGACCGGGGCAACGGTCTCGGCGCTCGCTCCGGCGTTCCCGTCGTTGGCCATGGTCGGGGTGCCGCGGGACCAGGCGCCCCTGGGGGCGGCCTCGGCGACCGCTTCCGCCGAGACCTCGGCCGGTGCCTCGGCGTCGCGATCCTTGCCCTTGCGCTCCTTGCCGTCCTTGCCGCCTCCGGGGTGCAGGGAGGTGCGCGGCTTGCCCGAAGGCGCGTTCGCGGCGTCGGGCACGCGCAGGGTGTCACGCCGGGAACGCCCCTCTTCGGCCGTGAGCATCGCTTGCTCGAGCTGGTCGACCATCACCCCGGGGCGCACGCCCGCCTCAGCGACGGCGAACGCCGCGTACGCGCCGCGCCGAACGAACGCCCACGTCTGGTCGGCGAACTCCACGAAGCTCTTGTCGGGCTCACCGAGCGCGACGAAGCGCAGCCATGCGTCCTTGGCGAGGCCTTCGTCCTCGTCGGGGTAGGCACCGAGAACCATCCCGTCCCTGGACAGGATGAGGCAGCCTCGCACTTCGGGCACGCTGACCGAGATCCGCTGTGCGAGCACGGAGTAGTCGTCCATCCATCACCTGCATCGACCCTGCCCGGGGATCGCTTGAGGTGGACGGGGAGTCAGCCCCGGTCGGCAAGCGCGGCGAGTGCCGCCGCCGACATGACCTCGAGCGGCGCGGGCGTGCCCGTCCACCGTTCGAACGAGAGCGCGGCCTGGTGCAGCAGCAGCCCGACACCACCGAACGCGATCGCCCCGGCCGCCCGCGCCGTCGTGAGCAACGGGGTCACGACCGGGCTGTACAGGAGGTCGACCACGAGGCACCCCGGGCCCAGCGAGGGGGTCGGCAGCATCTCGCCATGCGTCCCCAGCGGCGTCGCGTTGACCACGAGGTCGGCGACGACGTCGGCCGCCGCCCCGACCTCGACCGTGCTGACCTTGGTCGCCAGCCCGTCGAGCGAACGCCGGAGGTCCCGGTCGCGCGCCGGGTCGCGCAGGGCGACGACGAGGGTCTCGAGGCCGCCGGTGGCGAGCGCGAGCGCGACGGCCCGCGCCGCCCCGCCCGCCCCGTACAGCAGCGCTGTGCGGCCCTGAGGATCGAACGCGGCGTCACGACGCAGGAACCGGTCGAACCCGGGGGCGTCGGTGTTGTGGCCGTGGAGCCGGCCCCCCTCCACCACCAAAGTGTTCGCGGCGTCGAGACGCTCGACCTCCGCGGAGCGGTCGTCGCAGAGCAGTGCGGCCTCGGTCTTGTGCGGCATCGTGACGTTCGCCCCGGCGAACCCGAGGGCTACGAGCCCGTCGAGCGCCGCCGGGAGCCGGCCCGGCTCGACGGGCAGGGACACATAGGTCCACGGCATGGACAGCTCGCGGAACGCCGCGTTGTGGATCGCCGGCGAAAGGCTGTGGGTCACCGGCCACCCGATCACCCCCACCGTGTGGTGCACGCCGGCTCCGTGCGGAGGTCCGACGTCAGCCGAGGCAGACATCGACGTTGTGGAGATGCTCGGCGTACGTCAGGGCGAAGCGGTGGCTGCCGTCGGCGCCGCAGAGCACGTAGTAGAGGAAGTCGGTGGGCGCCGGATCGAGCGCGGCCTCGAGCGACCAGGCGTATGGACTCGCGATCGGCGTCGGGGGCAGTCCGGTCCTGATCCGGGTGTTGTAGGGGGTGTCGGTTTCGAGATCCGACGTGGAGAGCTCACCATCGGGCGTGGGGTCGGCGTACAAGACCGTCGCGTCGATCCCGAGCTGCATGCCGTCGGCGAGCCGGTTGTAGATCACGCCGGCGATCAGCGGGCGGTCCTTCTGGACCGCGGCCTCCTTCTCGATCATCGAGGCGATCGTCACGATCTCGTAGGGGGTGACGCCGAGGTCCTTCGCGTTGGTCCATGGCAGTCCCTCCGCCTCGATCGCGAACTGGTCCAGCAGGCGGTGGATCACGTCGTCGGCGGTGGCTTTCGCGGGGATCCGATAGGTCTCGGGATACAGGAACCCCTCGACGGTCGCGGACCCGTCGGGGAGATAGGGAGTCAGCGAGAAATCGCCGCTCGTGGCGCGCGCCACGAACTTGCTCGCGGGGATCCCGAACATCTGCTCCACCCGATCGGCGATCTGGGTGAGCCGGTAGCCGGGGGGGATCGTCAGCCGCACCGTCTTCACCGACTTCGGAGCCGTAGTGAGCACCTCGACGGCCGCATCGAGGGACATCCCGGTCGTCAGGCCGTAGGTCCCCGCCCGGATCTCCGAGGCCTTCCCCGTGCCCCGCATCAGGAGGTTCCCCACGAAGCCCCCGCACGGGATCACCCCCTGCTCGTGGAGGTCGTTCACGACTTGCTCTGCCGTCGCGCCCTCCTCAACCGTGAAGGTGATCGGCGCCTCGACGCCCGAGACGGCCCGTTCGGCCCCCTTGCACCCCCGGTAGTAGGACGACACCCAGACGACGCCGCCCACGAGTCCGGTGAACAAGAGGAAGACGATCAGCAGCGAGGTGCGCCGGGGGCGGTCGCGATGATCGTGGCGGTCTGCCCGACGGGGTGTGAGCTGATCCTGCATGGGTGGTGCGAGGATACCCGTCGGTGCCGCCCGAGGGGTGTCACCGGCGGGCATCGAGCCACGCCTGGAGGATCACCGCCGCGGCCGAACGATCGACCACGCGGCGGCGATCACGGCCACCGACCCCCGCAGCGCGGAGTGCCCGTTCGGCCTCCACGGTCGACAGGCGCTCGTCCTGGAACTCGATCGGGATCTGGACGACCGCCCCGAGCGCGGCGCCGAACTCGCGGGCCAGCGCTGCGCGGGCTCCTTCCTCCCCCGACATCGACCGGGGGAGGCCGAGCACGATCGCCGTGGCGCCGTACTCGGCGACCAGCGCGGCCACGGCCTTCAGCTCCCCCGGCGGCTGCCCCACGTGGATCGTGCCGACCGGCACCGCCAGGTGGCGTTCGGGATCCGAGATCGCCACGCCGATCCTGGCGTCGCCCAGATCGAGGCCGAGCACCCGGCCGGCGGCGGCCCCCGCCATCGTCAGCTCGCGCCCAGGAGCTCCGCGAGACGTGCCGGGATCGCCCCGAGCGCCTCTGGGACGGCCGCGGCATGCTTACCGCCGGCGTTGGCCAAGATGTCCTTACCGCCGGCCCCGCCACCGATCGCCGCGGCCGCGGGCTCGAGCAGGGCGGGCGCCGTCACACCGCGGGCTACTAGGGCGGCCGTGCACGCTGCGACGAGCATCGCCTTGCCCCCTTCACCGTTGCCGACCACCACGGCGCCCGGCCGCTCGCCGAACCGATCACGGACCTTCTGAGCGAGGTCACGGAGGCCCGCCGCGTCCTCGCTCGGGATCTCGGACACGACTAGGGCCACGTCGCCCACGCTCGTGGCGCCCTCGGCCAGGGCGGCGATCACGCCGTCCCGGTCGCCGGACCGAAGTCGGCCGAGCTCGCCCTTGAGCCGCTTGTTCTCCTCGACCACGCGCCGGGCATGGTCGAGGGCCGCCCCGGGCTCCTTCGAGCCGAGCGCGTCGACGAGCCCGCGCAGCAGCTCCCGTTCGGCGTTGATGTGTCGAAGCGCGTCGGGACCCACCAATGCCTCGACGCGCCGCATGCCCGACCCGATCGAGCCCTCGTGGAGGATGCGGATCACGCCGATCCGCCCGGTTCGAGGCACGTGCGTGCCGCCGCACAGCTCCCGGCTGTAGTCGCCGATCTCGACGACACGGACGACGTCGCCATACTTCTCGCCGAAGAGCATCGTGGCGCCGAGTTGCTTCGCCTCGTCCATCGAGGTCTCGAAGATGTGCGGCTCGTCGTCGCGCGCCAGGAGACGGTTCGCCTCGAGCTCGGCCTCCTCGAGCACCTCGAACGGAACCCCGCTGGGATGCGGGAAGTCGAAGCGCAGCCGGCCGGGCGCAACGAGCGAACCCGCCTGGCGCGCGTGGTCACCGAGCAGGTGCTTCAAGGTCCAGTGGATCACGTGGGTCGATGTGTGGGCGCGCGCGGTGGCCTCTCGCCGGGCGCGGTCGATCTCGGCGATCGCGTCCTGGCCGGCGCGGATCTCGCCCGAAGACACCGTGCCGACGTGCATGATCGCGGTGGGTCCCGCCCACCGCGTGTCGCGCACGCGGATCGAGCCGGTCTGCGTGCGGATCTCGCCCTGGTCGCCGACCTGTCCGCCCGCCTCGGCATAGAAGGGCGTGCGATCGAGGAAGACGAGCACGTCCTGGCCCTCTTCGGCTGCCTCGATCCGGCCGTGGTCCTCGTCGAGCAGGAGCCGCAGCGTGCTCTCGGCCTCCGGCCGCGCGTATCCGACGAACTCCGACGGCGGCACGCTCCCGGCGTCGAGACCGATCTCGACCTTCTTCACGGCAGCGCGCGCACGGGCGCGCTGCTCCTCGAGCAGCTCGCGGAACCGGTCCTCGTCGACGGTTAGACCGGCGTCGGCGGCGATCTCGACCGTGAGCTCGATCGGGAACCCGAACGTGTCGGAGAGCCGGAACGCGTCGTCGCCGGTGACCCGGCCCTCCTCGGCCCGGTCTCTCGCTTCCTGGAACAGCGTCATCCCCTGGCGAAGGGTGCCGCTGAAGCGCTCCTCCTCGGAGCCGAGCACCTGTTCGATGAAGGCTCGGTTCTCGACGAGCTCCGGGTACGCGCCGCCGAACCCCTCGACGACCACCCCGACGAGCGGCCGCAAGATCTCGCCCTCGATGCCCAGCTGGCGCCCCGCGGAGACCACCCGACGGAGCATCCGCCGCAGGATGTAGCCGCGGCCCTCGTTCGAGGGCTGCACGCCGTCGGCCACGAGGAACGCGGTCGCGCGTGCGTGCTCGCCGATGATCCGGATCGCGATGTCGTGCCGCTCGTCGGCACCGTAGTGCTTGCCCGAGCGGGACTGCACCTCGTCGAGGATCGGCGCGAACAGATCGGTCTCGAAGAAGTTCCGGACGCCCTGAAGCGCCACCGCCACCCGCTCGAGGCTCGACCCCGTGTCGATGTTCTTGCGCGGGAGGTCGCCGAGTATCTCGGCATGCTCGTCGACCTGGTGCTGCATGAACACGTGGTTCCAGATCTCCATGAAGCGGTCCTCGTCGACCTCGGGACCGCCCTCGGGCCCGAAGGCCGGCCCGCGGTCCACGAAGATCTCCGAGCATGGGCCGGCAGGGCCGGCAGCGTGGGTCCACCAATAGTTGTCGGCCTTCCCGCGTCGCACGAGCCGCTCCGAAGGGATCCCGAGCTCCTGCCAGATCGCGACCGATTCGTCGTCGTCGTCGTAGACCGTCATCCACAGACGGTCTGGGTCGATACCGAACCCCTCTGTGACGAGCTCGAGGCCCCACGCGCACGACTCGGCCTTGAAGTAATCGCCGAACGAGAAGTTGCCGAGCATCTCGAACATCGTGAGGTGCCGGTCGGTATGACCGACGTTCTCGATGTCGTTCGCACGGAAGCACTTCTGGACGCTCGTCGCGCGCGCGTACGGCGCGTCGACCTGCCCGAGGAAATACGGGATGAACTGGATCATGCCCGCCCCCGTGAGCAGCAGGCCAGACTCCGGCGGGGCGATCAGCGAGGACGAGCGGACGCGCGTGTGCCCGCGCTCCTCGAAGAACGCCAGGAAGCGCTCGCGGATCTCATGGCCGTCCATCAGCGGAGTCTACCGGCGCTCCGGCGGGGGTCAGGTCGGCTCGTCGGGGTCCGATGCCGCGCCGACGTCGGCGTGGAGGTCGAGCCCGGCACGGAGCTCGGCCTCGCGCCGCTCCATCTCCTGGCGGCCTTCCTGGATCGACTCCGACACCAGTCGCGAGAAGTCCATGAGGCCGCCCTTGGCCTCACGCGCGATCGTGGTGGGCGCGACGCGCTTGGCCGTCTTCTTCGTCCACCTGGAGGCGAGGACCGCCCCGGTGGCGCCGGCACCCAGTCCCAGCGCGACCCAGAACGGGCGCTTCACTTCTTGCGGCCGCCCTTGGCCCTGCCGAATCCCTTCTTGATCCCAGCCCCGAAGCTGATCACCTTCACGAGCGGGCTGGACGCGGCCTCTTCGATCAGTCCGGTGAACTTCTCGGCCCTGCCGACGATGTCGGTGGCCGAGACGAGCATCGTGTCGACCCGGTCGAGCTCGCGGTTCGCGCGTTCCACCGAACCCTTGACCTCGCGCAGCAGCGGGACCGTTTCCTCCCGGAAGGCGTCGATCGTCATCTTCGTGCTCTCCAGGACCCGGAAGGTGTTCAGGAGCACGACACAGAGGAAGAGCACCAACAGGCCCCAGAAGGCCGCGAGGACGACGAGGGCGGTCTCGCCGCCGGTGAGCGCGAGGAGCGACATATCGGTGCCTCCAGAGATGGTCGACGTCGGGCGTGTCGAGGCGTAGCTTACCCGTCCCCGCCCTCCGGCCGGGAGAGGGAGCCGGCGATCGGTTCGCCGGTGCCGGGCTCGACCGCCACGTCGTCACCCTGGCCGCTCGGCTCGTAGTAGGTGCGGCCGCTGAGCTTCGTGGGCCGGTACTCCTGTCCCACCCGGTGCCCCGGTTCGTCGTGTGGGTAGCGGTAGCCCTTGCCGTGGCCCAGTTCGCGGGCGCCCCGGTAGCTCGCATCGCGCAGGTGCAGCGGCACGGGCTCGGGCGAGGGAGCGTCTTCGAGCGCCTTCGCGATCGCCGTGTACGCGCTGTTCGACTTCGGGGCTCGGGCCAGGTAGAGGGTCGCGTGCGCGAGGTTCAGTCGGGCCTCGGGCAGGCCGACGTGCTCGACCGCCTGGGCGGCGGCCACCGCCACCAGCAGCGCGTTCGAGTCGGCCAGGCCGATGTCCTCGCTCGCGTGCACGATGAGCCGCCGGGCGATGAACCGAGCGTCCTCCCCCGCCTCGAGCATGCGCGCGAGCCAGAACAGGGCGGCGTCGGGATCCGAGCCTCGGATCGATTTGATGAAGGCGCTGATCACGTCGTAGTGCGCGTCGCCCTGGCGGTCGTACACGATCGCCTTCTTCTGCACGGCGTCGGCGGCGATCTCGCGGGTGATCTCCGGAGCGCCACCACTCGCGACCACCTGCGCGGCCGCCTCGAGCCCAGTGAGCGCCATCCGAGCGTCGCCGCCGGCGACGGTCACGAGGTGCGCGATCGCCTCGTCGGTCGCGCCGAGCCCCGACCTGCCCAGCCCGCGATCGGGGTCCTCGAGCGCCCGGAGGAGCAGCGTGCGCACGGCCTCGTCGTCGAGCGGCTCGAGCCGCAACAGGAGGCACCGGGACAGCAGCGGGGTGTTGAGCGAGAAGTAGGGGTTCTCGGTGGTGGCGCCGATCAGGGTGACGATGCCCTCCTCGACGGCCGGCAGCAGGACGTCTTGCTGGGACTTCGACCAGCGGTGGACCTCGTCGACGAAGAGCACCGTGCGGAA
>JBDTNY010000082.1:0-10629 GCA_039933515.1 Actinomycetota bacterium | reverse complement strand
TCCGGCCGTGTCGCGTACTTGGGTTCGAACGACGGCGACCACCGATCTAAGGGGAGGATTCCATGAAGGCAGGGGGACGTCGGAACCGTGGGCGCGCGATCGCGCTGTCGGCCGTCGCGGTCGTGCTCGCCGCGGGGGCGGGGCCGTTCGCGCAGGCGCAGGAGTCGAGCAGCGCGGCCGACGCGCCGGTCGTCCTGACGGTGGGCACCACGGTCGACCTGGTCACCGACAACCCCTTCGCGGTCAGCGCCGGGAACGACTGGTCGGTCGTGACCACCCAGTACGACATGATGCTGAAGTTCGACAGCGAGACGCTCTCGCCCGCGCCGAGCCTGGCCACGGGCTGCGAGGCGAACGACGACTCCACCGTGTGGACCTGTACGCTGCGCGACGGGCTGAAGTGGAGCGACGGCTCGCCGCTCACCTCGCGCGACATCGCGTTCTCCTACCGATTCATCATCGACAACAAGGTGCCTCAGTACCGGGCGTACTTCCCGTTCAACCCCACCTTCGAGACCCCCGACGACCAGACGTTCATCTGGAAGGCCGAGGCGCCGACGTTCGCACTCGACATGCCGCCGTGGGCCTACATCGTGCCCCAGAAGGTATGGGAGGGCGTCGACGGCAAGCCCCTGTCCGAGATCAAGGCGCAGGAGAACACCCCTTCGATCGGGAGCGGTCCCTTCACGCTCACCGAATGGACCCAGGGCCAGGGCTGGACGATGCAGAAGAACCCCTACTTCTGGGGCGACGAGCCGGTCGTGGACACGCTGAAGTTCCGCGTGTATTCGAACCAGGAAGCGATGACCCAAGCGCTGCGCAACGGTGAGATCGACGTCGCCGACGGCCTTCGTCCCTCGCTCGTGCAGTCCGTCGACGGCATCGACGGCGTCACGGTGCAGAAGGTCGTCTCGGACTGGTGGCTGAACCTGGCGTTCAACTTCGGCGGCCAAGGGCCCGACGCCGATCCGCTGCCGGCCCTCAAGGACATCGACGTGCGCACCGCGATCGAGATGGCGATCGACAAGCAAGCGATCGCCGACAAGGTCTACCAAGGCACCGCGACGACCGGAGACACGATCATCAGGCCGGCGTCGGCGTTCTGGCACCTGGACATCCCGGCCGATCAGGAGGTCCCCTTCTCCCCCGAGGACGCGGCCGCGATGCTCGAGGAAGCCGGCTACACCGATACCGATGGCGACGGGATCCGCGAGGATCCCTCGACCGGCGAGCCGCTGCAGATGCTGATCCCGGCCTCGCAGGACACCACCGGCGCGGTCGAGGCGGGCCAGCTGATCGTCGGCTACCTGAAGGCGATCGGGATCGAGGTCGATCTCAAGCCCGTCACCGACGCGAAGATGAACGACTACTGGGGCGCCGGCAACTTCGACGCGTACATCTGGTACTGGAGCGGCGACCCGGATCCCGACTATCAGCTCTCGGTGTTCACGACCGATCAGTGCGGCGACTGGAGCGACGGCTGCTTCAGCGACCCGACCTACGACGCGCTCTACGAGCGGCAGCGCGGGATCTTGAACCGTAACGAACGACTGAAGGTGGTGCAGGAGGCGCAGCAATACCTCTACGACCAGGTCCCCGGCGTGGTGCTCGCGTACCCCGGCTGGATCCAGGCGTACCGCAGCGACCGCTTCGAGGGCTGGGTCCCGGCTCCGGGCGACCACGGCTACCTCACGCCGACCTACAACTACGACTCGTTCGTGTCGGTGCACCCGGTCGCCTCGTCGACGAGCAACTCGACGGGATCCTCGAGCGTTCCCGGCTGGCTGTGGCTCGCGGCGATCGCCGTGATCGCGGCGGGCGCGATCGTGTTCGTGCGCCGTGGCCGGCGCCGAGACCTCGACGAGGCCTGAGGCCGGGCTGGGCTGGGGCCGCGCGGGTGGGGGCGCGCCGGTACCTGCTGAGCAAGCTTCTGCAGGCGTTCGCGACGCTCCTGTTCGTGCTGACCTTTAACTTTTTCCTGTTCCGCGTGCTGCCCGGTGACCCGATCGGGCTGCTCGCGCGGAGCCAGCGCCTGACCGACGCCGACATCGCGGAGCAGAGGGCCACCCTCGGGCTCGACCAGCCCCTGCCGCAGCAGTACGTGACGTACGTGCGTCAGACGATGACGGGGAATCTGGGGGTGTCGCTGCGCACCACGAAGCCCGTCACGCAGATCATCGACTCGCGCCTGGGGCCCACCCTGCTCCTCGTGGGATTCGGCACGCTCTTTTCGACCCTGCTCGGCGTCCTGATCGGGATCAAGGGCGGATGGGAGCGCGGAAGCCGCTTCGACACCTCGACCTTGTACGGATCGCTCGTCCTGTACTCGGTGCCCGAGGGGTGGCTCGGCATGCTGCTGCTGATCACGCTCTCGGGGATCCTCGGGTGGTTCCCGGCCGGCGGGTTCGAGTCGGGCGATCTCACCGGCATCGCGCGCCTCGTGGACATCGCCGACCACCTGTTCCTGCCGGTGCTTACGCTCACGCTCGGCTACATCGGGGAGTACGCGATCATCATGCGTTCGTCGATGGTCGACACGGTCACCGAGGACTTCGTCACGATCGCACGTGCCAAGGGCGTGCCCGAGCGGGCGATCCGCCGCAACCACGTGGTCCCGAACGCGTTCCTGCCGACCTTCACGCTGATCTTCCTCAGCCTGGGGTTCGTGCTCGGCGGGGCCGTGGTGGTCGAGGCGGTGTTCTCGTGGCCCGGCATCGGGCTGCTGACCTACAACGCGATCCAGACGCTCGACTACCCCGTGATCCAGGGCGTGTTCCTGCTGTCGAGCGCCGCGGTGATCCTGTGCAACCTGGCCGCCGACGTCGCCTACGGCTACATGGACCCGCGCGTGAGGCAGGCCTGAGATGGCGACGATCGAGCCCACGGTCGAGCGCCGGTCCGCGCGGTCACTGATCTGGGCGCGGCGGCGCGCGGCGATGCGCGCGCACTGGCGGACCTTCCTGCGCAACCGCCAAGGACGTATCGGGCTGATCGTGCTCTGCGGTTTCGTCCTGATCGCTATCGTGGGGCCGTTCCTGGTCTCGGCGGCCTCGATCGCCCCGGCGACGGCGCCCGGCGTGCCGCTGACCCCCCCGTCGCTCGCCTACCCGCTGGGCACCGACAACTTCGGGCGCTCGGTCTTCTCGCTGATGATCGTGGGGACGCGGATCTCGCTCGTCGTGGGGTTCACCGCGGCGTTCGGCGCGATCTTGATCGGGGCGACCGTCGGCGTGACCGCCGGCTACTTCGGCGGCACGAAGGTCGACACCGCGCTCAACGCGTTCACCAACTGGTTCCTGGTGATCCCGTGGATCGCGCTCGCGATCGCGCTCTCGTCGATCATGGGACCGACGCTGTTCAACGTGATCCTGGTGATCGCCGTGACATCGTGGGCGAGCACGGCGCGGCTCGTGCGGTCACAGGCGCTGAGCGTGAAGGAGCGACCGTTCATCGAACGCTCACGCGCGCTGGGCGCCGGGCACTGGCACCTGATCACACGGCACCTGCTGCCCAACGTCTTCCCGGTGCTGTTCGCGAACGCGGTGCTGATGGTCGCGCTCGCGATCCTGTCCGAGACGACGCTCGCGATCCTGGGCCTGGGCGACCCGAACGCGATGTCGTGGGGCCGGATCATCGAGGAGGCGTTCACCGCCGGGGCGCTCTCTGCGGGCTGGTGGTGGTGGCTGATCCCACCCGGGCTCGCGATCTTGGCCGTGACGCTCTCGTTCACGATGGTCGGCTATGCGCTCGACGAGGTGCTCAGCCCGCGGTTGCGCGAGCGCTGAGACTCGGTTGACCGGTTCCTGAGCCGGGACTACGGTCGGGCGACGCGCAGCCCGCTGGGATGCCCGCCGGAAGGAGCTGAACCGCGATGACCGAAGGCGTGTTCAAGGTGTCGATCGCCGCCCCGCCCGAGCGAGTGTGGAAGTGGGTCGCGGACCTGGGGACGCATCCCGACTGGTCCCCGCAGCCCTATACGGTGGAATGGATCTCGGGCGAGCCCAACCAGGTTGGGAGCCGGTATCGCTCGCTCGGGGCGATCCCGATGGACAAGCACCATGCGAACGAGGGCGAGATCACCGAGCGCGACGAGGGGAGGCGCTTCGCGCTCGAGGCCCACGACAAGGAAACCGACTGCCGCAACGTGTTCGTGCTGGCCGACGGCCCCAGCGGCACAACCGAGGTCACGCACACGCTCACCTTCGTGAAGACGCGCGGGGTGGCGTCGGTGATGGTGCCCGTGATCTTCCCGCTCGTGGGGAAGGCCGACATCCGCAAGCGCATGCAGCTGCTGAAGGAGAAAGTGGAGGGCGGCGCCTGAACCACGACTTGGACGTCTGGGCGATCGGCGCCGACCGCACGGACCGGATCAAGGTGCTGCACACGCAGCCGGGATGGGACTTCCGCAACAAGCCACCTTCGAAGGTGACGCCCGGAACCTCCCCGCGCCGACCGGCCGGATGCCGCACTGCACCGTCGCGAGCCGAAGCGACCGTCCGATACCCGCCGCCGTCGTGCGACGCCGGCCCGTCGGCATCTGACCGCTCGGGCCGTCGACCGGGGAGGTCGCTTGCACCCTCGCCACGATCAGCCCCGGTGCACGACCTCGCCGTCCACGACCGTCATCTCGGCCCGCACGTCCAGGATCCGGCGCGGGTCGGCCTCCAGCGCGAACAGGTCCTCGGACAGCAGCACCAGGTCGGCCTGCTTCGCCACCGTGATCGAGCCGCGCCGATCTTCCGCGAAACATGCGTATGCGCCGCCCATGGTGTATGCCCGGACCGCGGTTTCCAGATCCACGGTCTCCTCAGGGATCCACGCGTTCGTCCCGTCGAGGTTCGCGCGCGTGAGCGCGCTGTAGATCCCGACGAGCGGGTCCATCTCGGCGACGTTCCAGTCGCTCGAGAACGCGAGCCGCGCACCGGTGTCGCGGAGCGACCGGAACGCCCAGGCGTGCCGCCAGCGGTCGGGGCCGACGTTCGCGCGCCAGTCCATCACGATCTCGGGCGCGCAGTGGCGCGGCTGCATGCACGGCATCACCCCGAGCTCACCGAACCGGGGCACGTCCTGGGGCGAGAGGCATTCGGTGTGCACCATCAGGTGGCGCCGGTCGCCCGGGCCGTTCGCGGCGCGCGCGGCCTCGATCGCGTCAAGGGCGGTACGGAGGCCGCGATCGCCCGTCCCATGGATGTGGCACTGGAACCCTCGGCGCTCGAGCTCGATCAGTAGCTCGGCGAACTCCTCGGGTTGCCAGAACAGCTCGCCGCGTTCGCCGGGATGGTTCGCGTAGGGCTCGAGCATCGCGGCGGTCCACGGCTCGATCACGTCGTCGATATAGAGCTTGATCGGCGCCACGCGCAGCCGGTCGTCGTCGTAGCGCTCCCGCATCGCGACGAACTCGTCGCGCTCGGCCTCGGTGGTCCCCACCGGATGGAACATCGCCATCACGAGCCGCGATCGCAGTCGGCCTTCCGCGCGTGCTCGCTCGAAGATCCAGAGGTCGTCGGGTGAGTTCTGCGGCTCGATCACGGTGGTGATGCCGAACCGGGTCGCCATGTCCAGGCTCTCCACTGTCCGGTCGAACTGGAGCGACCGCTCGTAGCCGGGCACGACTCCTTCGAGCGCCGCCTGGCCCCGGCGCGAGATCCCCATCACCGCGAAGTCCCCCACGATCCCGGTGGGTTCACCGGTACGCGGGTCCTTGCGGACGTGGCCCCATGGCACCGTGTCGGTGTCGCGCGTGATGCCGAACGCCGCCATCGCCTCGCGATTCAGCCACGCGTTATGTACGTCGTACGTGAAGATGAAGGCCGGCCTTCCACCGGTGAGCCCCTCGAGATCGTCGGTCGTGGGCATACGCCCGTCGGGCATCGCCGAGTAGTTGAAGCCCGAGCCCTCGATCCATCCGTAATCGGGGTGCGCGTCGGCGTGCGCACGGATGCGCGCCTTCACCTCGTCGAGCGTGGCCGCACCGGCCAGGTCGACCTCGAGCGGGTTCGACCCGAGCCGGACGTGGTTGTGGGAGTCGATGAATCCCGGCAGCAGGGTGTGGCCGGCGGCGTCGATCACCTGGGTGTCGGGGCCGGCGAGATCGCGCGCGGCCTCGAAGTCACCCACCCACGAGATGCGGTCGCCGGTGATCGCGACGGCCTCCGCAGCCGGCATCGCGTCATCCATCGTGTGGACCCGGGCGTTGATGAACAGGAGCGAGGGGGCCATCATGGCGCCGAAGCCTACCCCGGCTCGAGCACGCGCGTGGCGAGCCGGTCGAACGCCCGCCCCATCCGGCCGCGCCCGGGCAGGAGCCTCCCGTGGTCCTGCGTGCGCGGGACCGCGCGGTCCAAGGGGAGCACCGCGAGCGGCGCTACCCCGAAGACCCGGGTCACGTCGGCTGGCGTGATCTCGGCGCGCGCGGCCCGGTTCACCACGACGCCGACCTTCCCCGGCGCGAGCCCGGCCCGAGCGAACGCATCGATCGCGCGCTGCGCCGCCCGGAACGACAGCACATCGAGCGAGAGGACCTCGAGCACACGATCAGCAGCCGGCACCAGCACGGGCACCGCGGATTCCAGCCCGCGCGGAAGGTGCACCACCACCGTGTCGGCCGAGGTCGCGATCGCGCCCACGAGCCGCGCGAGGGCGGGCGCGTCGACGCTGTCGGCGGCCTCCGCCGGGGGGGCAAGCAACACCCGGAACCCGGCCGGGTGCTCCCACAGCGCCTCGGCCACCCGATCGGCGTCGAGCTCGTCGAGGAGGGGCACGAGCTCGGCGGACGAGTGCACGCCCTCGGTGGGCGCGCCGATCGCCGGCGAGACGTCGCCGTACCCGGGGTCGGCGTCGACGAGCACGCAGTCGCCCCGCCGCGCGAGCGCCGCCGCCAGATGGGTCGCGACGAACGTGCAGCCGGCACCGCCCCGAGGCGCGTGCACGGCCACCACGGTGGCCCGGCGACCGGAGACGTCTGCCCGCACCATCGTCGACGCCGTGGCCTCGGCGAGCGCCTCCCGCTCCCCCGGCCACACGTAGAACCCGCGCGCGCCCGCCCGTATCGCCGCCCGGAGCGAGGCCACCGACTCCCGCGTGTCAACCGCCAGCACGGCGCGCGCCCGCACCGCCCCGGCCGCCATGAGCGCCGGCTGGGCGACGACGGCGTCGGGCTCCAACTGTCGCACCGCCTCGAGCAGCTGCCGGTCGTCCGAGGCCGTGGCCACGACCCTGGCCACCCCGCTCCGGTCGAGGAAGTGCATGACCTCCTCGGCCACGTCGTGCTCTTCGAGCGCGAGCACCACCCGTGCCACGTTGTCCACGTGAACCCTCCTGCGCCGGGAGGGAGAGGCGTCGCGCCGACCCTAGCCCCCGCCGCC
Organism: Actinomycetota bacterium; assembly: GCA_039933515.1. Taxonomy (GTDB): domain Bacteria; phylum Actinomycetota; class UBA4738; order UBA4738; family HRBIN12; genus JAOUEA01. Next base: position 3,265 of record JBDTNY010000082.1, on the reverse strand, counting down.
GACACGGGCCCGCCCCACAGGCGCCCACGACCCGCGTACCCTTCACCCCATGCCGAACCCCCCGCGCCGGACCTTCCCGGCGGTGGTGCTGGTGCTGCTGATCGGGCTGCTCGCGCTGATCCTGCTGTGGCCCGATGCCCAGCGAGCGCCCGCGAGCCGCGCCACCGCCACCCCCAAGGCAGGCACACCGAGCCCGGCGAACCCGACCGCGCCGCTCGACTCGCCACCCGCGTACCTCGCGTGGATCCCGGGCGGGTTCCCGTCGTCGTTCCGCGACCACGTGCGAACGGTCGACAAGCTCGCCGCTACGGCCGTGGTGGCCGGGGACACGCGGTGGCTCACCGGCTCGCTCGACGCCGAGGGCGAGGTCGTCGATCATCCGGTCGCCCCGCTCGCGATCCCGATCGACGCCTTCGCCGTGAACCCGGTCGAGTACGGGCCGTTCCTGCCCGGCGAGCTGCGCGACACCGTCCTCCACGCCCTGAACGCGGGCGAGGGAGTGCTCGGGACACGATCGGCCGAGCTTCGCGGCCTCGGTGCGGGCGGCACGCTCCGCTTCGGACACCAGGAGATCACGGTGGGCGCGGTGGTCCCCGACGAGGCGATCGGCTGGAGCGAGCTGCTCGTCTCGCGCCAGGTCGGGGAGCGCCTGGGCATCGTGGACGACCGCTACCTCCTGGCCCTGACCGCCGACCCGATCTCGGAACGTGCGTGGGGCGATCTCGTCGCCGGACTGCTGCCCGGGGGCACCCCCATCCGGTTCGTCGCGCCGGGCGGGACCCGGTTCGTGCGGGTCGCGAGCGGCGTGAACCCGCCGGTGGTGATCAAGGAGGTGTTCGGAGAGTTCTCGGCGCGCGTGGACCCCGACAACCCCGCGTACCTCACGATCGATCCCCGCTGGGTGAGCTCCCACCTGCGGTCCCGGAGCCTGCCGCTGATCGGCCGGGTGACCTGCAACGTCCGGCTCTTCCCCCCCCTGATCCATGCGCTCGACGAGATCGTCCGCGAGGGGTTGAGCGGCCTGATCCACTCCACGGCCGGCTGCTACAACGCGCGGACGGTCGCGCGGAACCCGACCGCGCCTCCCTCCGACCACGCGTACGGCGCGGCGATCGACATCAACGCGCCCGAGAACGCCTACGGGGCCACCCCCACGATGGACGAGCGGATCGTCGCGATCTTCGAGCGGTGGGGGTTCCGCTGGGGCGGGGACTTCCTGATCCCCGACGGGATGCACTTCGAGTACGGCATGACGCCGGCCGGGTAACCCCACCTCCGGCCCGTCTCGAGCGGGCCCCCCGACCCCAACGCGTGCCGGCCGCGGGGCCCAGGCTGGCGATAAGCATGCAGGAGGTGAGTCATGGCCGGTACCGCGATGAAGGTCGATCTGAAACGTCAGCTCGGCGAGCTCTATCGTGCGCACGCCGAACCCGCCCTCGTCGAGGTCCCCTCGATGCGGTTCCTGATGATCGATGGACACGGCGATCCGAACGGCTCCACCACGTTCCGGGAGGCGGTGCAGTCCCTCTACGCCGTGTCCTACGGCCTGAAGTTCCGGGTCAGGGGGATGGACCACGGCATCGAGTACGGCGTGATGCCGCTCGAGGGTCTGTGGTGGATCCCGAACGCGCGCGTCTGGGATTTCGAGGACAAGTCCGACTGGGACTGGACGCTGATGATCATGCAGCCCGACGTCGTGACCGAGGAGCTCGTGGATGAGATCCTCGCCGAGAAAGCCGACGTGCACGACACGGTCGCGATCGAGCGGCTGCGCTTCGAGACCTTCGCGGAGGGCACCGTGGCGCAGGCCCTGCATGTCGGCCCGTGGGCAGCCGAACGGGCCACCCTGGAGCGGCTGTCCGAGTTCGTACGCACGGCGGGCTACCTCCCCACCGGCAAGCACCACGAGATCTACCTGAGCGACCCGGCGCGCACGGCCCCCGAGCGCCTGCGCACGATCGTCCGCCATCCGGTCTATCGCCGCGAGGCCTGACGCAAGGACGACATCCCGAAGACGCGGCTGTCGGCCGGGAACGGTAGGCTCGCCCGATGGCCGTCGTGACGCTCCGCGCACCGCTTCGGGATCGTGCCGGAGGGCAGGCGAACCACGAGCTCCCGGGCGCGACCGTGGCCGAGGTGATCCGCGAGCTCGAACGGCGCCACCCGAAGGTGACGGGCTGGATCCTCGACGAGCAGGGACGGGTACGGCCGCACGTGAACGTGTTCGTGAATGGGGAACGCACGCGGGAGGACGGAGTCGTCGGCGAGGCCGACGAGCTACAGGTCCTCCCGTCGATCTCAGGGGGGTACGCATGACCGAGCTGCTGGTCGGAACGAAGAAGGGCCTGTTCGTCCTGGAGGGCGACCCGAGCAAGCACGAACCCTTCTCGATCGCGACGCGCGCGTTCGCGGGCGACGTCGTGGAGTACGCGATGCGCGATCCGCGGTCCGGCCGGTACTTCGCGAGCGTCACCAGCGGCTTCTACGGGCCCCGCGTGCTCTTCACCGACGACCCCGCCGGCGAGTGGCAGCAGGCACAGGGACCCGCGTTCCCCGAGGGGTCCGACACCTCGCTCGAGCGCGTCTGGCGGATCGAGCCAGGCGTGGCCGACGGGGTCTTGTACGCGGGCGTGGCCCCGGCCGCGCTGTTCACCAGCACCGACGGCGGCGAACGATGGGAGCTGAACGAGCCGCTGTGGAAGGAGCGCCTGGCCGGCGAGTGGAACCCGGGTGCCGGGGGCCTCGCGCTCCACTCGATCTGCACGTGGCCGGGCAAGCCCGACACCCTCGCGGTCGGCGTGAGCGCCGCCGGCGTGTGGATCACCGAGGACGGCGGGCAGTCGTGGCGCACGGGGTACGCGGGCCTCGTGCCCGAGTACATGCCCGAGGAGCAGCGCGAGGGGACCAACGCGTTGTGCGTGCACAACATGCACCGGGCGCCCCTTCGGCCCGAGCGGCTGTTCATGCAGTTCCATGGGAACGTCTACCGTAGCGACGACGAGGGCAACAGCTGGACCTCGATCCGCGAGGGCCTGACGAGCGGGTTCGGGTTCCCCCTGGTGATCGACCCCGCCGACCCGGACTGCGCCTACGTGGTGCCCCTGGTCGCCGACGTCGACCGCGTCACGCCCGGGGGGAAGATGCAGGTCCACCGCACACGCGACGCCGGCGCCAGCTGGACCGCGCTCGGCGACGGGCTCCCGTCGAACGAGGCCTACCTCACGATCCTGCGTCAGGCGTTCGGCTCGACCGGCGAAGGGGCGGC
>JBDTNY010000081.1:0-31845 GCA_039933515.1 Actinomycetota bacterium | reverse complement strand
GCTCATCGTTTGTCTGACTAGCCGCCCGTGACGGACATGTGGTCGAACGCCGCGATCCCCGCGAACTGATCGAACGAGTAGTTCGTCACGTTCGGCGAGAGGATGTCAACGCTGTTGTCGAACAGGTACGGCACCCACGGCACGACCTCTTCCATCAGCTGCTTGTCGAGGTCGGCCCAGCACTGGAACCGTGCGTCGCCCTGCGCCGCCGAGCATTCGTCGACCTTGGCATCGACGGTCGGGACCGACTTGACGTCGTAGCCCCAGCCGCTGAGCTGATCGGCCGTCGCTCCGAGAAGGGAGTAGTTGCAACAGCTCTCCCATAGACCGCTCGAGTCGAACAACGGGCCACCGAACGTGTAACCGTCGGCGTAGTCCTTGCCCCAGGCGGGGCCGGCGCACATGGCGTGCTGGGAGTTGGCGTCGTTGCACTTGTTGTACATCGTGCCGCGCTCCAGCTCCTTCACGTCCAGCGTGATGCCGAGCGGACTCAGGTTGTCCTTCAAGATGGCGGCCTGATCCGGGTACGGGTCCTCGCGGTCGGTGATCGTGAGGACGTTGTCGCAGACCGGGTCGTCGCAGACGCCGTCTCCGTTCTTGTCGTACTTGGACTGCTTCATCTCGTCCATGGCCTTCTGCTGATCACCCGAGTCGTTGGGCGAGGCATACGGGTTGTAGTCGGAGAGCAGGTTGTTCTCCAACGAGTTCACCCAGATGTGGCCCGCGATCTGACCGGTGGTCTCGCCGCCTCGGACCTGCCTGAAGCCCTGCTTGTCGAGAGCCCAGTTGATCGCCTTGCGGACGTGCACGTCGTCGAACGGCGGTATGGCGAGGTTGAACGAGACGTAGCGGACCGCGTCCGATGGGTACACGTTCAGGCGGTTCTGCAGGTCGGGGTCGGTGGTGTACTCCTTGATCTTGTTCGGGGGAACGGCGCCGTCGACGACGAAGTCGATGTCGCCCGAGCTGACCTGGTTGTACAGGTCGTTGTTGTCGCCGCCGATCGTGACCTCGATCGCGTCCGGGTAGGCCGGACGGAGGTCGTCGGTTGCGGCGTCCCACTGTGGGTTGCGCTCGAGGACGATCGAACGGCCGGGGACGTATCCCGCCACCGGCGTCTGGTCTTTGGCGGGCCCGGTGAAGTCGAGATCGGCCGCGCCCTGGAACTGGTACGGGCCCGTGGCCACGAGGAACCGTCCGTAGTTGCGGTCGTGACCTTCGGCCGCGCCGTACTTCGCGTCGCCGCTCGGCGGGATCGGGGCGGTGGTCGCCATCGCGAACCGGTACCCGAGGTCGCCTGTGGGCTCGGTCAACTCGATGACGAGGGTGCTGTCGTCAGGTGCCGACAGACCCGAGATCGTGTCGGCCTTGCCGCCCGCGTAGTCGTCGAACCCCTTGATAACGGAGTAGTAGAACGAGTAGCCACCGGTGTTGGCCGCCGGGTCGGCGGTGCGCTCCAGGGCTCGGACGAAGTCGCCGGCGGTGACGCTCACGTCGCCGAACGGGTCGCCGTACTTGACTCCCTGCTTCAGCGTGAAGGTCCACGTGAGACCGTCTGCCGAGACCTCGGGCTCGGAGGCCGCAAGGTCGGGAAAGATCTCTGCGCCGCCTTCAGCGGTTGGCACGCCCTTGTATGACATCAGCGTGCGCAGCAGGCAGCAGCGGTAGTACTCCCACGTGACCGAGTAGTACTCCTTCTGCGGGTCGAACGCGGCGGTCACGTCGGCCAGCATCGCCATCTTCAGCGTGCCGCCAGACAGGTCGGCCGATGCCGAACCCGTGTCCGTCGACGAGCTCGACGTGCTGTCGGCGCTGCCGCACGCCGCCGCAACGATCCCGAGGACCGCGACGATGGCGATGAACCTGAGCGATCGTTTCAATGGTGCCCCCTCTCGTTTGGGACTCAACGCCCGTGCGGGCGCTCGAAGCCTCTTCCGTTCCATCACTAGTACGTCAGCCTTGGGTCCTGGGGTCGAGCGCATCACGCAATCCGTCGCCGACGAGATTGAAGGCGAGGGTGGTCATGAACAGCGCGAGTCCCGGGAAGATCATCAGCCACGGTGCGTAGGTGAACGCCGAGCCGGACGCCGAGAGCATGGCTCCCCACGACGCCGTCGAATCTGGGACGCCGACCCCCAAGAACGACAGGCCAGCTTCGAATAGGATGTTGCTCGGGATGATCAGCGTCGTGTAGACGATCAAGGGGGCCGCGACGTTGGGCAGGATCTCTTTGGCCATGATGCGCCAGTCGGAGGACCCCAGAGAACGGGACGCCTCGACGAATTCCTTCTCTCGCATGGACAGCACCTGGCCGCGGATGATCCGGGAGATATAGGGCCAGCTGAACAGGCCGATGATCAGACCGACCAGGATCAGGCCCGGTTGGATCAATCCCCCGAGGCAGCCTTCGGCCGTCGCTCCGCACGCGGCCGCGAGACCGAGCGCGAGCAGCAGGATCGGCAGCGAGAGGACCACGTCGGTCGCGCGTGAGATCGCCGTGTCGACCTTGCCGCGGAAGAAGCCGGCCATGATGCCGAGGATCACCCCGATGATCAGCGCCAGGCCCGTCGCGAAGAAGGCGATGAAGAGCGAAGTGCGGGCGCCGTACAGGATTCGGACGAACTGGTCTCGGCCGGGGCCCTCGACACCGAGCCAGTACCCGGGCACGGACGTGCATCCGGACTGACCCAGGCTCTCGGCCGTGCCGCCCGTGAAAACGACCTCCTGCGCGGCCGGGCAGGGCCACCAGAACGGCGCGCCCTGCAGGCCGAACTGATCCAGTGCCTTCAGGTTCACCTCGTTAGGTCCGTGACCCACTGCCTTGGCGAACAGCGGCGCGGTGATCGCGAGGATGGTCATGATGACCACCATGACCCCGCCCGCGAGCGCCCACCGGTCTCGTCGGAACTGGCGCCAGAAGATCTCCCAGGGCGAGCGGCCGATGACGTCCTTGCCGACCTGGAGGTCGATCTCGCCTGCGGACATATCTGCGGTCGTCGCCGGGGCAGCGCTGCGTTGGGCTTCGAGGTCCTCAGGACTCTTCGTCATACAGGGGGCCAATGGTAGGGCCATCGCGGCCCAGCGGCAACGCGGCCGTGCAGGTTATGGCAGGAATCCGAAACCCGGTAACGTCGCAGGTCAGGAGCCCATCAGCACGGTCAGGCGGGGCAAGATCTGGGGTCCGAGCAGTTCGCCGAGTGAACCCCCGGCACATGCACGTTCTCCGTACTCGGTCGAACCGTCCGGCGTGACCGGCCCGCCTGCGATGACGAGGGGCACCGGGTCTGCCGTGTGCGCCTTGCGCAGGCACGACGTGGAGTGGTCGGCGGTGACGGCGACGACCGTTCCCGCGTTCAGGCGCGGGAGCACCTCGCCGAAGAATGCGCGATCGATCGAGCTCACGACATCTCGCTTGTCCTCCGCGCGCCCGTCGTGCGCCGGCACGTCCGGACCCTTGATGTGGATGTAGAGCGCCTCGAAGTCGTCGAGCGCCTCGGACGCCAGCTCGGCCCAGGCGGCGTACGCCTCCTCGGCGGGACCCCCGAAGCCTCTCGCGTCGAGCCTGGGCGCGTGCACGGGCTCCATGCCGAGGGCGATCGCGATCCCCCGCTCCACGGGCATCTCGACGAAGCAGCCCCAGGAGAGGCCGAACCGATCGCGGATCGGCTGGAGCCGGGGGCGGTGATCGCCTCCGTCGCGCGTGAGGATCAGGTTGCCCGGCAGCTTGCCGGACGACCGGCGGCGCTCGTTGACCTCGGAGGCGTCGAGCAGTCGGGCCGACCCTTCGACGAACGCATTCGTGAGGTCGGCGGCTCGCTTCGCGGCGTCGCTGCCGTCGAGCGGCTCACAGGTGGCGACCACCGGCTCGAACGTCTCGAGCGCCACGCCGAGGTGGCCTTCACGTCGGTACGCAGGATCCGTGTTCGTGACGTTCGCGCTGAGCGGAGCGCCGTCGTCGGCACGTATCACCAACGCGCCGCGATGCTCGATCGTGGCCTCGAGCGTGAAGGAGGCGTCGGCGAGCTCGAGCTTCTCGTTCACTTCCCCCGCGAGCGCGTGTGCCTCCTCCGACGAGAGGTCACGGCCCACACGCCGGTCGAGTATCTCCGGCCAGTCCGCGGTCGCGAAGTTCACCCGGTAGGCGAGATCGCCGTCGCGAAAATCCATCCCGATCCCGAGCGCCTCGAGGACCCCGCGGCCCGGGTGCTCCTCGTGCGGGTCGTAGCCGAGGATGCCGAAGACGCCGATGTCGGATTCGGGCGCGATCCCGGGGCCGACCGTGATGACCGTGCCCGTCCGGCCCCGGGCGGCCAGCGCATCGAGATGCGGGGCGTCGGCCGCCTCGAGCGGCGTGCGGCCGTCCAGCGACGGGATCGGGTCGTCGCCGAGCCCGTCGAGGCAGACGTACAGCAGCTTGGTCACGGACCCTCCTGGGCTCAGCGGTACTTCACGATGAGGGCGAAGTCCTCGGGATCGAGGCTCGCGCCTCCCACCAGCGCGCCGTCGATCTCGGGGTGCGCCATGAACTCACGGATGTTGCCAGGCTTCACGCTGCCGCCGTACTGGACGCGCACCGCCTGGGCGACATCGTCGTCGTAGCGGTCGGCGAGCGTGGAGCGGATCATCTCGACGACACGCCCCGCGTCGTTGGGTTCCGCGTTGCGGCCGGTGCCGATCGCCCAGATCGGCTCGTACGCGACGACCGCCGTCCTGGCCTGGGCGGCGTCGACGTCGGCGAACGCCCGTCGAACCTGGCCCGTGATCTTCGACTCGGTGGCGTCGGACTCGCGTTCGTCGAGCGTCTCCCCCACACACACGATCGGGATCATCTCGTGACGGAAGACCGCACGTACCTTCTTGTTGACGATCTGGTCATCCTCGCCGAAGAGCTGGCGACGCTCCGAGTGCCCAACGATCACATAGGACACTTTCAGCGCTGCGAGCATCGGCGGCGAGACCTCGCCCGTGAATGCGCCCTTGTCCTCGGCGGCGACGTTCTGGGCTCCCAAGCCGTACGGCAACTTGTCGGAATCGAGCAGCGTCTCGACGGATCGCAGCGCGGTGGCCGCCGGGCAGATCACGACCTCCACCTTCTCCGCATCCTCACGGTCGAGCAGATAGCTGAGCTTCTGCACGGCCTGGATCGCCTCGAGATGCGTCTTGTGCATCTTCCAGTTCGCGGCGACGATCGGGCGTCGATCGGTCATTTCATGCCTCCAGGATCGCGATGCCGGGGAGCGCCTTGCCCTCGAGGAATTCGAGCGAGGCGCCGCCGCCGGTCGACAGATGATCGAACGCGTCGCCGAGATCGGCCTTCTTGATCGCGAGCAACGAATCGCCGCCGCCGACCACGGTGAAGGCATCGGCGTTCGCGACCGCGGTCGCCACGCCTCGGGTGCCGGCGCTGAATGGTTCAAGCTCGAACACGCCCATCGGGCCGTTCCACAGGATCGTCTTTGCGTCTGCGAGGATCTGAGCATAGCTCTCGACCGTGCGGGGTCCGATGTCGAGCGCCTTCAACCCGCGCGGGATCGCGGTGGCGGGCACCGTCTGGCGGGGCGCGTCGAGGGACATCTCGGCGGCCGCGACGGCGTCCTGCGGGACCTCGATCAGCACACCCCGTGCCTTGGCTTTCGCCCGCGTGGCGCGCACGTCATCGAAACGATCGCGCTCCACGAGGCTCTCGCCCACTTCGCCACCGTCGGCTGCGATCAGGGTGTTCGCCATGGCGCCTCCGATCAGCAGGGCATCGACGCGGTCGATCAGCGCATCCACCACCGCGAGCTTGTCGGAGACCTTCGCCCCGCCCAGGATCGCAATGTAGGGGCGCGCCGGGTCGCGCAGGAGTCCACCGAGGACCTCGACCTCCCGTTGCAGAAGCCGCCCGGCCACGGCGGGACGCCCGCTCGCGCGCATGAGCTCGGGCAGCGCAGACACGCTCGCGTGCGCGCGATGGGCCGCCCCGAACGCATCGTCGACGTAGGCGTCGGCCAACTCCGCGAGCCGCCCCGCGAACGTCAGGTCGTCGGCTTCCTCGCCGGGGTCGAAGCGGAGGTTGTCCAGCATCACGACCGCGTCGTCGGGCAAGGCCTTCGGCACTGGATGGGCGAGCCACTTCACCGGACGGCCTAGGAGCTCTTGGAGGCGCTCCGCCGGCCCTCGGGTGGTCAGCGAATCGTCGACCGACCCCTTCGGGCGGCCGAGGTGCGACGCTAGGACGAGGGTCGCTCCGCGGTCGAGCAGCTCGGTGATCGTCGGCAGCGACGCACGGATCCGGGCATCGTCGGCGACGTCCCCGCTCTCGAGCGGCACGTTGAAGTCGACGCGCACGAAGACGCGGAGACCCGAGATGTCCCCCAGGTCGTCGAGGATGCGCAGTGTCACAGCTTCGAGGCGACGAGCACGGCGAGGTCCACTAGCCGGTTCGAATACCCCCACTCGTTGTCGTACCAGCCCACGGCCTTCACGACGTTGCCCATCACCATCGTGGCGGCCCCGTCGAAGGTGCACGACGCCGGCGAGCCCACGATGTCCGAGGAAACGATCGGGTCCTCGGTATAGACGATCAGGCCGGCCAGCGAGCCTGACTCGGACGCGCCCTTGAAGGCCGCGTTCACCTCGTCGACCGTCACGTCGCGACTCACCGTGGCCACTAGGTCGGTGACCGAGCCATCAGGCACCGGGACCCGCAGGGCCATCCCGTCGAGCTTGCCCTTGAGGTGGGGCAGCACGAGCCCCGTGGCTTTGGCCGCGCCCGTCGAGGTCGGGATGATGTTCACCGCGGCCGCACGCGCGCGGCGCAGATCCTTGTGCGGCAGGTCGAGGATGCTCTGGTCGTTCGTGTACGCGTGGACGGTCGTCATGAATCCCTGCTGAAGACCGAACGCGTCGTCGATCACCTTGGCCATCGGGGCCACGCAGTTCGTGGTGCAGGACGCGTTCGAGATAACGTGGTGGGTCGCCGGGTCGTACCGGTCGTCGTTCACGCCCAGCACGACCGTGAGGTCTTCGTCTTTGGCGGGGGCGCTGATAAGCACCTTCTGCGCCCCGGCCTCGAGATGGGCGGCGGCCTTCGCACGGTCGGTGAAGATCCCGGTGGACTCGATCACGATCTCTGCGCCGAGCTCCTTCCATGGGAGGTCCGAGGGGTTGCGCTCGGCGATCACGCGGAGCTCATCGCCGTCGATCATCAGGCCGTGCTCGCCGAGCGTCACGTCGCCTGGGAAGCGGCCGTGCACCGAGTCGTACTTCAGGAGGTGCGCCATCGTGGCCGCATCGCCCAGGTCGTTCACGCCGACGAAGTCGAAGTCCAGACCGCGCTGTTTGGCGGCGCGGAAGAAGTTGCGGCCGATCCGCCCGAAACCGTTGATACCGATCTTGACGCCCATCGTTCCTCCTTGAAGGGGTGCGGCGTCATCATCCTATCGATGCGGCACTGGAACCGACCCCCCGGCAGCTTGATGCCGCCGCGTCAGCGTCGCCCGAGGTCGCGATGCGAGACTCGGACAGGAAGGCCGCGTTCCCGGAAGAACCGACCTAGCTCCTCGGCGACGACCACCGATCGGTGTCGCCCGCCCGTGCATCCGATCGCGACGGTCAGGTACGACTTCCCTTCGTCGAGGTAGCCCGGCACGATCACGTCGAGGAGGGCGTGCAGGCGATCGATGAAGGCCACGTACTGATCCTGGTCCGCGACGTAGTCGCGCACGCGCCCATCGGTGCCGGGAAGCGGTCGGAGCTCCTCGATCCAGTGCGGGTTCGGAAGGAAGCGGACGTCGAGGACGAGATCGGCGTCGCGAGGCGACCCGAACTTGAACCCGAACGAGGTGATCGAGATCTGGAGCCCGCGTTCTGGCGTCTCGGTGGCGAACGCCTCATGGATCCGGTCGCGCAACCCATGCGGGGTGAGACCGGTCGTGTCGATGATCAGATCCGCGTCGCCGCGGAGGCTCTCCATCATCAATCGCTCCTTGCGGATCCCCTCCACCACCCGGTCGGCCGGCGCGAGCGGGTGCCTGCGACGCGTCGCCTCGTACCGGTTCACCAGGTCGTCGTCGGCGGCCTCGAGGAACACGATGCGATAGTCGATGTTGAGCTGCTTGAGCTCCTCCAGCGCCTGCGACAGCTCGCCGAAGAACACGCCGCCCCGCGCGTCGACCACGATCGCGATCCGCGCGGGTCCGCCCTCGCGCGCGCCGAGCTCAGCCATCTTGGGCAGCAGCGCAGGCGGAAGGTTGTCGACGACGAAGAACCCCAGGTCTTCCAGCGAATGCGCCGCCTCGGACCGGCCCGCGCCCGACAATCCCGTGATGATCGTGAAACCGGGGTTCACCGAGCCGCCACCGGGCGCGGGCAGGGACACGATCTCGGCCATCAGGCACTCTCCCGCTGATCGATCGGCACGCCGTGCAACCGGTCCCAGATCGCGCGCGCGAGCTCGGGACCCACACCCGGGGTGGCCGCGATCTCGGCCGGCTCGGCATCGCGGAGCCGCGCGAGCGAGCCGAACGTCTTGAGCAGCGCCTTCTTACGAGCGGGCCCGACCCCGGCGATCTCGTCGAGCGGCGAAACCAGGGCGCGTTTCTCGCGCTTCTGCCGGTGGTAGCTCACCGCGAACCGGTGAGCCTCGTCCCGCACGTGCTGGAGCACGAAGAGCGACTCGGCCCCCCGCGGGATCACGAGTGGGTCGGGCCGATCCGGGAAGTACACCTCCTCGAGGCGCTTCGCGAGGCCGATGTGCGGGATGTGCAGCCCGAGCTCGCCGAGGACCTTCGTGGCCATGCCGAGCTGCCCGCGGCCGCCGTCGACCACGACGAGGGACGGTGGGTAAGAGAATCGCCGGGCCCCTTCGGCCGGGCCTTCGTCCTGCTCGCGGAGCAGGCGGGCGAAGCGGCGGCGCAGCATCTCCTCCATGGAAGCGAAGTCGTCCTGTCCGGCGACGCCCTTGATCTGGAACCGCCGATAGTCGGATCGCTTGGGCAGGCCGTCTTCGAACACCACCATCGACCCGACCGTATCGGTGGGTCCCAGGTTCGAGATGTCGTAGCACTCGATCCGCAACGGCGCCTGCTCGAGACCGAGGTGTCCAGCGAGCTCGGCGAGGGCCCGCGACCGCGCACCGAAGTCCGAGGCGCGCTTCAGCTTGTGACGGTGGAACGACTCCCCCGCGTTCCGCGTGACGACGTCGAGGAGCTTGCGCTTCGCGCCTCGCTCGGGCACCGCGATGCGGACGTTCGTGCCCCGGCGGGCGCAGAGCCAGGCCCCCAGTACCGCGGCGTCATCGGGCATCTGCGGGACCAGGACGCGCGGCGGCACGTCGTGCCGCTCCATGTAGAGCTGCCGGACGAACGACGCGATCAGCTCCTCGCGCGTGAGCTCCTCGACGCGGTCCACCACCCACCCCTTGCGCCCGAGCACCCGGCCGCCGCGCACGAAGAACACCTGGAACGCGGCCTCGAGGTCGTCCTCGGCCATCCCGACGATGTCGAGATCTTCGGGCGCCGATAGCACCATCTCCTGGCTCTCGAGCGCGCGCCGGGCGGCCTGGAGCTGGTCGCGGACCTTGGCGGCCTGCTCGTAGTCCTGTCGGCCCGCGGCCTCGGCCATCTCACCTTCGAGCCCGTGGAGCACCGGTCGGGCGTTCCCGCCCAGGAAGTCCGCGAGGGCGTCGACGTGGGCGCGGTACGACTCCTCGGTCGCCCCCGTCGCCTCGGGGACGCACGGTCCCGCGCACCGGCCGATGTCGTAGTACAGACACGGGCGACCGGCGCGAGCGCGCTGGTCGAAGAACGAGTTCGAGCATGTCCGGACCGGGAACACCCGGGTGAGCGCGTCGAGGGTGTCCCGGATCGCCCACGCGTGACCGTACGGCCCGAAGTAGCGCACCTTCTTCCGCTTGGTGCCGCGGAGCACCTGCGCGCGCGGCCACCGCTCCCCCACGGTGAGCGCGAGGTACGGATAGGACTTGTCGTCTCGGTACCGGATGTTGAACCGCGGCCGATGCTCCTGGATCAGGTTGTACTCGAGCATCAAGGCATCGACCTCGCCCGACGCGACGATCCACTCGACGCTCGCGGCAGCGGTCACCATCGCCTCGGTACGGGGATGCAGCGGCCGGCTCCAGTAGTTCGCGAGGCGCTTGCGCAATGATCGTGCCTTCCCGACATAGACCACCCGGCCGTCGGGGTCACGGAACAGGTAGGCACCAGGTGCGTCGGGGATCGAGGATCCGGTCGGACGGGGGACGCTCACCCGGTCATTCTAAGAGCGCGGCGGTGACACGCCCGTGAGGCCCGGCTACTTCTTGGCGCCCTTGGCGTCGACCACGACGAACTGCCCCGTCATCGTGGGGTGGACGTCGCAGCGGAAGAAGTAGGCGCCGGCATCGAGCGCGTCGACCTTGTACTCCACCCTGTTCGGACCCGAGATCAGCTCACCCGTGAAGACGAAGTCCGTGTACCCAGAGTCGGTCGCGATCGCGACGTTGTGGGGACCCGTGGTCGCGGCGTCGTCCTGGTTATCGAAGTTGATCGAGAACGGCTGGCCCGCCGGAGCCACGAGGCAGGTGGGGTCGAACGCGAGTCCCACCGCGATCACGTCGAGGACGAGCTTGCCATCCTTGCCGCACTCGGCGCCACCGGGCGCGGGCGCGGCGCCCGGTGAGGGCGTCGGACTAGGTCTCGCGATGATCAGATCGCCCGGGTCACCCTGGAGACCCATCATCAGGGCTCCCGTGGTGGTGTCGTACCAGGCCACGTAGACCGAGGAGCCGTCGGCCTTCACCGCCACCGACGGGAACGCCCCACCGGCGGTGTCGACCCCGGTCTCGACCGGCGTGAACGTCGTCCCGTCGCCGGAGGCCAGCGCCACGCCGTCGCCGCCCGCCCACGTGACGTAGATCGTGCCGGCGTCGTCGACCGCCACGCCCGTCGTGGGGGTGAAGTTGCCGCCCTTCGCGTCTGCGAGATCCGCCGGGGCTGGGGCGACCGTGCCCGAACGCCACTCGGCGCCCTCGGGGACCCACGCAGCCACTTCGAGACTGTCTTTCGTGAAGAAGGAGACAACCGGGTTCCCGTCCGTGTCGACGGCGAGGTCGAGGCCCTGGCCCGTTGCACCGTTGGCGATGATCTCGGTCTTCCAACCATTGCCCGACGGCCTGGCCAGTTCGACCTCGCCGGCGCCGGCATCGACGAAGGCCACTGCCGGGCCTTCGGCGGTCATCCCGATCTTCGTGGGGCCGGGCTGGGAGCATCCCGCGCACTGAGGGATCGTGGCCACGGTCGTCGTTCGCCACTTGCCGCCGACCGGGGTGACCACCCGCACTTCCTGGCCCGCGGAGTTGGCCGTGTAGGCCACCCAGGGGTTCCCGGCGTCGTCGACGGTCACCGATGGGCTGCCGATCGGCCCCGCCTGCTTCAGGGAGAACCCGTAGTCGTAGATTCGTTCGGCGGCGAAAGCATCTGGGCCTTTCGCGTACCAGACGCCGTCGGAGGCCGTCCATACGACGTGCACCGACCCGTCGGCCGCGACCGCGATGTCGGTGCCGTTGGAATCCTGGGCGGAGAGATCCTTGAGTGAGGGGACCGTAGCGGGGCCGTAGGGCACGACGATGCCGGGCGGCGTGTCCTTGACCTGCGCGGCCGCCCCCCGGGTCCAGATCCCCTCGGCGGACAGGCTCGAGACCCCGATCGCCGGGATGTACGCCGACCCGATCGGCCTCGTGACCGGGATCGCTCCCTTCGCGAGCTCCTCGGTCAGCGCCAGGTAGCTGATGAACGGGTTCCCGTCGGCGTCGACCGTGATCTGTGCGCCGAGCCCCGCGTTGTCGAGGCTGTCGGCCACGAACGGCGTGAACCGCACCCCGCTCCCGGGGTCGACCTCGCCCTCAGGGATCGAGTTGCATGCCGAGGCTGTGAGCAGGACTCCGGCGCAGGTGAGGATCAGCAGTCGCTTCGACACGTCGGCGGGAATCCTAGCAAGCCGCGTCAACTTCGGTGGCACGCGGGGCGCATCGGCTCAGACGGCGGCCTCGACGGCGATCAGGCGCCCGTCGAGGGACTCGGCGAGGAAGCGGCCCGTGTGCGACGTGGCATGCGCGGCGACGTCTTCGGGGGTGCCCGTCACCACGATCGAGCCTCCCCCGTCGCCGCCTTCAGGACCCATGTCGATGATCCAGTCGGCCGTCTTGATCACGTCGAGGTTGTGTTCGATCACCAACACGGTGTTCCCGGCGTCGACCAGACGCTGCAGCACCGCGAGGAGCTTGCGGATATCTTCGAAGTGCAGCCCGGTCGTGGGTTCGTCCAGCACGTAGATCGTGTTGCCGGTTGCGCGCTTGTGGAGCTCGGAGGACAGCTTGATGCGCTGGGCTTCGCCGCCGGACAAGGTGGGCGCGGGCTGACCGAGCTTCACGTACCCAAGTCCGACATCGGACAGCGTCTGCATGTGCCGGTGGATCGCCGGGATGTTCTCGAAGAAGGCCAGCGCCTCGTCGACGCTCATCTCGAGCACGTCGGCGATCGTGCGGCCCTTGTACTTCACCTCGAGGGTCTCCCGGTTGTATCGGTGGCCCTTGCAGCTCTCGCAGGTCACGTAGACATCAGGAAGGAAGTGCATCTCGATCTTGATCTGGCCGTCGCCCGCGCAATGCTCGCACCGCCCGCCCCGGACGTTGAACGAGAACCGCCCGGGCTGGTACCCGCGCATGCGCGCCTCGGGCACCTGCGCGAAGAGCTTGCGCACGTGGTCGAAGACCCCCGTGTAGGTGGCCGGGTTCGACCGGGGAGTGCGCCCGATCGGCGATTGATCGATGTCGATCACCTTGTCGATCTGCTCCCAGCCCACCAGCTTCTTGTGCTTGCCGGGAAGCAGCCGCGATCGATAGACCTTCTGCATGAGCACCCGGAGCAGGACGTCCTGTACAAGGGTCGATTTCCCGGAGCCGCTCACGCCGGTCACGCAGACGAACAATCCGAGCGGGATGTCGACCGTCACGTTGCGCAGGTTGTGCTCGCTCGCGCCCTCGAGCCGCAGTCTTCGGGTGTTCCGGGGGCGTCGGACGAGCGGCGTCGGGATCGTGTGGCGACCGGACAGGAACGCCCCCGTGAGTGAGCGCTCGCATCCGAGCAGACCCTTCAGGTCGCCCGAGTAGACGATCTCTCCCCCATGCTCGCCGGCCAGAGGCCCGATGTCGACGATGTGGTCGGCCTCCATGATCGTGGCCTCGTCGTGTTCGACCACGATCAGCGTGTTCCCGAGGTCGCGCAGTCGGATCAGCGTGTCGATCAGACGCTTGTTGTCGCGTTGGTGCAGACCGATCGAAGGCTCGTCGAGGATGTAGAGCACCCCGACCAGACCGCTCCCGATCTGGGTCGCGAGCCGGATCCGCTGGGCCTCGCCGCCGGCAAGCGTGCCCGAGGCGCGACCGAGCGTGAGGTAGTCGAGACCGACGTCGACCAAGAAGCGCAGGCGTTCCCTGATCTCCTTCAGCAGCCGCTCGGCGATCATCGCCTCGCGCTCGGACAGCTCCACGCCGTCGACGAACTCGAGCGTCTTCCTGATCGAGAGGTCTGTCAGCTCCGCGATGTTCATACCGTCGACCGAGACCGCGAGGGTCTCGGGACGCAGGCGCTGCCCCTTGCAGGCCCTGCAGGGGATCTCACGCATGAACTGCTCGAGCTTTTCGCGCTGCGCCTCGGAGTCGGTCTCCGTATGTCGGCGTTCGACGTTCGAGATCACACCCTCGAAGGTCGTGTGATACGCGCGCTGGCGCCCGTAGCGGTTCTTGTACTTCACGTAGACCTGCTGGTCGGAACCGTAGAGGAGCACCTCGCGGGCTCGCTTCGGGAGCTTGCGCCATGCGGTCTCGAGGGAGATGTCCTCGGCCTCGGCGACGGCCTCGAGCACCCGGTTCCAGTATTCGAGGGTGGCGCTCGCCCACGGCGCGAGGGCGCCCTCGGCGACCGAGAGATCGGGGTCGGGCACCACTAGGTCGGGGTCGACTTCGAGCCTGGTGCCCAGACCGTCGCACGTTGAGCAGGCTCCGTAGGGCGAGTTGAACGAGAAGTTCCGGGGGGCGAGCTCCTCGAACGAGAGCCCGCAGTGCGTGCAAGCGAGATGCTGCGAGAAGGTCTGCAGCTCGTCGTGCCCCTCGTGCGTGGTCACGGCGATCGACGCGATACCGTCGGCGAGCTCGAGCGCCGTCTCGATCGAGTCGGCCACGCGCCGGCGGATGCCCGGCTTGGCCAGCAGCCGGTCGACCACGACTTCGATCGTGTGCTTGTAGGTCTTCGGGAGCCGGATCGGCTCCGACAGCTCGCGCACCTCGCCGTCGATCCTGGCGCGAGGGAACCCTTGGCGTGCGAGGTCCTCGAGGAGCTTGCCGTACTCGCCCTTGCGCCCCCGCACCACCGGAGCGAGCACCTGGAACTTCGTGCCTTCGGGGAGCTCGAGGATCTGATCCACGATCTGGTCGGGGGTCTGACGCCCGATCCCGCGGCCGCAGTTGTAGCAATGCGGGTGGCCCACGCGCGCGTAGAGGACCCGGAGGTAGTCGTAGACCTCGGTGATCGTCCCGACGGTCGACCGGGGGTTGCGGGACGTGGACTTCTGATCGATCGAGATCGCGGGCGAGAGGCCCTCGATGAAGTCGACGTCGGGCTTCTCCATCTGTCCTAGGAACTGCCGGGCGTACGCCGAAAGCGACTCGACGTAGCGTCGCTGGCCCTCGGCGTAGATCGTGTCGAAGGCGAGCGACGACTTACCCGAGCCCGAGAGGCCCGTGAACACGATCAGTCGGTCCCGCGGAAGCTCCAGCGTGACGTTCTTGAGGTTGTGCTCACGGGCACCATGGATGACGAGGGAGTCGGTGCCCACGAGACGTGAGTCTATCGGCGCGCGACGACAAGGCTCCCGAGAGATACTTCTCCGATGGAACGAGACCTGCGCGCGACGCCGCTCTATCAGGAGGTCGAGGCCCTCTTCCGGTCCGTGCTCGAGCCTGGGTTCGGCTCGGCCGAGCCGGCCGGCGACCCGGTGCCCTCACCTGATGGGCGGAGGATCGCCTTCCGGGGTGAACGACTGGATCGGCTCGAGGGCCACCCCGAGGGGAGGATCTGCGTCGCGACCACCGACGGCGGCGACGTGCGGCAGGTGACCGAGGGCCCGCACGACGACGCCGACCCTCGATGGTCGCCCGACGGGCACACGCTGACGTTCCACTCAGATCGGGCCGCGAAGGGCCAGCATCAGCTCTATGCCCTCGATGCCGACTTCGCCCATGAGCCCCGGGCGCTCGCGACGCTCCCCGGCACGGTTGAGTGGCACGTATGGACCACCGAGGGCCTGATCGTGGCCGGGATCGCCGGGGGGGCGGCCGAGCAGGCGGATGCGCTGGGGTCGGGAACGCTGGGCGGCGAGAGCGACCTGCCGGCGTGGATCCCCGAGGTCGAATCGAGCGACGACGGCGACGCGGAAAGGCGGACGCTCTGGATCGTCGACCCAGCCACCGGCGAGTCTCGACGCGTGTCGCGCCCTGGCACCAACGTATGGGAGGCGAACCCTTGCGGTCCGGACGCCGTCGTCGCCGTGATCTCCGACGGCGCGGGAGAGGACGCCTGGTACGGCGCGAGCGTCGCGCTCGTGAACCTCGACTCCGGCGAGACACGGCACCTGCTCTCGAGCGACGTCCAGCTCGGATGGGTCGCGGGATCGCCCGGTGGTAGACACGCCACCGCGATCGAGGCGATCTGCAGCGACCGTTTGGTGGTGTGCGGCGATCTCCGGCTGATCGAGATCGTGTCCGGGAAGGTGCGTCCGATACCGCTCCCGGAGGTCGATGCCTCGCGCGTGCGGTGGACGAGCGACCAGCGCTTCCTGGTGTTCGGGCGGCGCGGCCTCGATTCCGTCGTGCTCGACGTGACCCTGCCAGAGCTCGCCGTTCGCGAGCTCTGGTCGAGCCACGGATCGCTGGGCGAGCTCTACGACCCCTCCGGGTGGCCGCTCGACGACGGGTTCACGGCGGTGGTGACGTCGCACGATCAGCCACCCGCGATCATCGCGGTCGACGGGGCCGGGAGCGAACGGGTCGTCGCCACGACTCGGCACGCGGGGCACGACGTCGTCGAGCGGCTGATCGGCCGGCACGAGGTACTCCGGTGGCGGGCCCCCGACGGACTCGAGATCGAGGGGCTGCTCGCCACCCCTCCGGGCAAAGGACCCTTCCCGACCGTGATGGCGGTGCACGGCGGGCCGATCGGCGCGGCTGGCGATCGGTTTCCCGGCGCCTTCACGGCCCTTCTCCTCTCGCGCGGGTTCGCGATCTTCTCGCCGAACCCGAGAGGTTCGAGCGGACGCGGCCAGCCGTTCGCGCTCGGCGTGGTGGGTGACATGGGGGGCCAGGACCTGTTCGACGACCTCGCCGGGCTGGACGCGCTCGTCGCGGCCGGGGTGGCCGACCCCGACCGGCTGGTTCTGATCGGCGGGAGCTACGGCGGGTTCATGGCGGCCTGGATCCCTACACAGGACGGGCGATTCAAGGCGTCGGTCGCGATCTCGCCGGTCACCGACTGGTGGTCGGAGCGGTTCGACAGCAGCCTCGGGTCTTGGGTAGGCGACTTCCTGGGGGGGCAGCCGGCGGATATCCCCACCGAGTACTCGGCACGGAGCCCCGTGCTCCATGCCGGCCGCGTGACGACGCCGGTGCTCCTCACTGCGGGTCGCAACGATCGCGCGACGCCCGTCGGTCAGGCCGTGGAGTTCTATCGAGCCCTCCGCGAACACGGGGTCCCCACGGAGGTCGTGAAGTATCCGCAGGAGGGTCACGGCGTCGGAGACTTCCCCGCGCTGCTCGATCTGTCGACGCGCACGATCGCCTGGTTCGAGCGGTTCCTGCCGCCGTTCGCCGACAGCCGGTAGGCTTGCCGACCATGACCACGCGTGACGACCTTGAAGCCCTGTCCACCAAGGAGCTCCACGACCGCGCGATCGAGAGCGCCCGGGCCCACCTCGACGTCGGGTTTCTGTGGCAGCTCGTGAAGGCGCTGCCGGTGGCCGAGGAGATGGTTGGCGATGACGAGCGGAGCAAGGTCGACATCATGCGACCCCTCGCGCTCATCAACGACTTCCTCGACGCAGGCGAGGGAGCGCTCGGCGAGGCGCTACGCCCGCTCTACGTGACCTATCTCGAGGAGCACGCGGGCTGAGCGGACCACCCGGGGCGCCCACGGGACCCCTCGCACCGCCGGTTCCGTTCGGCGATGCGCTGCGCTTCTGGTTCCGCCTCGGGTTCATCAACTTCGGCGGACCGAGCGGACAGATCGCGCTGATGCATGCGGAGCTCGTGGAGCGCCGCAGGTGGATCGGCGAGGGCCGATTCCTCCACGCGCTGTCGTTCTGCATGCTCTTGCCGGGTCCCGAGGCGCAGCAGCTCGCCATCTACATCGGGTGGCTGCTGCACCGGACGCGCGGTGGGATCGCGGCGGGGGTGCTCTTCGTGCTCCCGAGCTTCTTCCTGATGCTGCTGCTGTCCTGGACGTACGCGGCACACGGCGAGACGACCTGGATCGCGGGCGTGTTCTCGGGCCTGTCTGCGGGCGTGCTCGGGATGGTCGTGGCGGCGTTGCTCAGGATCGGCGGCCGGTCCTTGCGCAACGCGTTCGCGATCGCGATCGCGGCCGCGGCGTTCATGGCGATCTTCCTGGTCGGCGTGCCGTTCCCCGCGGTCGTACTGGCCGCCGCGGGGCTCGGATACGTCATCGCGCGCCTGCGGCCCGAACTGGTGTCGGTGCCCGCCGAGCTCGGCGACGACCCCGGGGCGGCGATCGATGACGCCGCCGCGTCGGCGCCACACACCATGCCCTCGAACCGTCGCGCCGTGAAGGTGCTGGTCGTTGGCCTCGCGGTGTGGTGGCTGCCCTTGCTGGCGGTGATCGCGTGGCGCGGCACCGGCGACGTGTTGAGCCAGGAAGCGGTCTTCTTCAGCACCGCGTCGATGGTCACCTTCGGCGGCGCGTACGCGGTCCTCGCCTACGTCAACCAGGCAGCGGTGTATCGCTTCGGCTGGCTCGGGCCGGGCGACGTGGTGGCGGGGCTCGGCCTGGCCGAGTCGACCCCGGGGCCGTTGATCATGGTCACGCAGTTCGTCGGCTTCCTGGCGGCGTACCGGTTCCACGGCGATCTCTCTCCGGGCGTGGCGGGGGTGCTCGGTTCGATCGTGACGGTGTGGGCGACGTTCGCACCTTGCTTCCTCTGGATCTTCTTGGGGGCACCCTTCGTGGAGCGGATCCGCGGGCGTAGGAGACTGGGGGCGGCGCTCGGCGCGGTGACGGCCGCCGTCGTCGGAGTGATCGCGAGCCTGGCGCTCACGTTCGGGGTGCAGGTGCTCTTCGACACGGTGAGCCGTCGCGAACCGTTCTTCGTCCCGGTGCCGGTCCCCCACCTCGGCACGCTCGACCCATGGGCGCTCGCGATCGCGGTGGGGGCATTCTTCGCTCTTCGGCGCTCCGCGGTGAATCCCGCACTGGTCGCCGTCGGGTGCGGCCTCGTGGGGCTGGTCCACGCCCTCGTGACCTGAACGATAGGCTCGCGAGATGAGCGCACTCCGGGAGCTCGCCGACTACCGGGACGAGTTCCCCGTGGTCGAGCGCAAGTCCTATCTCATCAGTGCTTCGCTCGGCCCGATCTCGGGGCGCTCCCGTGCCTCCGTCGAGGGCTACCTCGATGCGTGGGCGACCAAGGGCGCGCCTGACCATGTGTGGCTCGAGGACATCTTCCCGGCGATGGGGGCGCTGAAGCGATCGTTCTCGACGCTCGCCGGGTGCGACGCCGACGAGGTCGCGCTGACCACGAACATCTCGATCGCGCTGTCGACGATCGCGTCGTGCCTCGATCTCTCGGGCTCGCGGAACCGCGTGATCTTGTCCGAGCTCGACTTCCCCACCGACGGTCACGTATGGCTCGCGTGGGCCCGAAGGACGGGCGCCGAGATCGTCTGGCTTCGTTCTTCCGACGGCCTCACGATCCCGATCGAGGCCTACGACGATACGATCGACGACCGCACGGCCCTCGTGATGGTGAACCGCGTCCTCTATCGCTCCAGCGCGCTCGTGGACGCCAAGGCCATCTGCGCGATCGCGCGGGAACGGGGTGCCCTCTCGTTCGTCGACGACTACCACGGTCTGGGGATCGTGCCCCTGGACCTACATGACCTCGGGTGCGATCTCTACGCGGCCGGCTCATTGAAATGGATGTGCGGCGGACCCGGGATGGCGTTCCTCTACGCTCGGCGAGATCTGCTTCCCACGCTCGAGCCCGCGCTCACGGGGTGGTTCGCAACCCGCGAGCCCTTCTCCTTCGATACCGAGCACTTGGCGTACCACCCGACGGCGCGGCGGCTCGAGCACGGCACCCCGCCCGCGCCCGTCTTCTTCATCGCTCAGGGCGGGCTGGAGATCATCGCCGAGGTTGGGGTCGAGCGGATCCGCGAGCGGCAGGGCGAGCTCACCGACCACGTGATCGCGCGGGCCGACGCGGCGGGGCTGCCCGTACGGACCCCTCGGGACCGAAACGCGCGCGGCGGCGTCGTGAACATCGGGGTGGGCCGAGATGCCGGCGAGATCTGCCACGCGCTGCTCGCACGCGACATCTGTACCGACTTCCGGGGTGACGGGCTGCGCATCAGCCCGCACTTCTTCAACACGGAGGCCGACATCGACCGGTGCTTCGATGCGCTCGCATCGTTGGTCCCGGAGGGAGCGACCGGGCCGGGAGAGCCACCGGAGCGGGGTTAGCGACTCGCATCGCGGCGGAACACGACCCGGCCCGCCCGCACCACCAGCCCGATGTCGCCGAGCGCACCGGGATCACCGATGGGGCTGTCGGTGGCCAAGACCATATCGGCGGGCGCCCCCGGCTCGATCGGTGCCCTCGTCAGGGCCACGAGCATCGCGTCGGCGTCGAGGCCCGCCTCTCGCAGCAGGTGCAGCTCGCCCGTATGGATCCCCGAGGGGATCGGGCCGTTGCCCAGGTCGGTGCCGTAGACGACCACACCGCCCGCCGCGTGGAACCGGCGGCGGTTGTCGAGCGCGGTGGCGAGCCGCGGCGTCTCGCCGCCGTCGTGGTGGATCGCGAGCGTCGACACCCACCGCATCCGCTCGGCGGCCATCGCGATCACGTCGTCCCCCAGCCGGTGCGTCCACGGGGTGTGCGCGAGCTCGTCGATGCCGGCGCCCAGCGCGCGCTCAACCTGCCCCTCGCCCTGGGCATGAGCGGTGACCGGGACGTCGGCCTCCTGGGCCGCGTGGCAGATCGCGAAGAGCGCCGCGTCGGACGGCGTGGGCCCCTGCTCGGAGTTCAGCGAGACCTTGATCGCGGCCGCGCCCTGCCCCACGAGCCCGGCGACGGCGGCGGCAGCTTCCTCCGCTGAGGCCACCTCGAGCGCGGTCCCCGCCGGCGCCCAGCGTTCGGCCGAGGGATAGCCGCCGGGTCCGGTGAGCATCGGACCGGCCGCGCGGATCAGTGGACCGTTGAACGCGGGGAGCTCGGACGCTTCGGCAAGGGCGAAGATGCGATCGGCCGGCCACGCGAGATCGCGCACCGCGGTCACACCCCGCTGCAACATCGCCACCGGGTCCCCGAGCTCGATGTGCACATGCCGGTCGGCTGCGGCCGGCAGGAGGAACCCGCCGACCGCGACGACCTCTGTGTCGTCGGGCACGGCGTGCGGCGCGCCGACGGCGACGATCGTGGCGCCGTCGCAGTCGACCTGCACCTCGGGGACGAGCCGTCCTCGACCCAGCCACGCGAGGGGCGCGCGGATCGTGAGTCCCGGCATCAGACGCCGACGCCGGCCTCGCGGAGCGCCTTCAGCTCCTTGCGCAGGTCGTGGACCTCGTCACGGATCCGCGCCGCGTACTCGAAGCGTAGGTCCTTGGCGGCCTCGTGCATCTCGTCCTCGAGGCTCGCGATCAACCGCTCCAGCTCCTCGGTAGGCATCTCGGGATGGCTCGCCTTCGCGCGTCGCTGTCGTCGCGGCACGGTCTCGCCCTCGCCGCCGCCGCGCATCGACTGCAAGATGTCGGTGATCTTGCGCTTGATCGTCTGCGGGTCGATGCCGTGCTCCACGTTGTGGGCAAGCTGGATCTGGCGCCGCCGCTGGGTCTCGCCGATCGCCAGCTTCATCGAGTCGGTCACCTGATCGGCGTACATCAGCACCGTGCCGTCGACGTTGCGCGCCGCCCGTCCGATCGTCTGCACGAGCGAGGTCTGCGACCGCAGGAACCCCTCCTTATCGGCGTCGAGGATCGCCACGAGCGAGACCTCGGGGAGGTCGAGGCCCTCGCGGAGCAGGTTGATGCCGACGAGCACGTCGAACTCCCCCAGGCGGAGATCACGCACGATCTCGATCCGCTGGATCGTGTCGACCTCGGAGTGCAGGTAGCGGACCCGGATCCCCATCTCGACGAGGTAGTCGGTCAGGTCCTCAGCCATCTTCTTCGTGAGCGTGGTGACCAACACGCGCTGATCCTGATCGGTCCGGCCACGGATCTCGTTGATCAGGTCGTCGACCTGGCCTTTGGTCGGGCGCACCTGCACCTCGGGATCGACGAGCCCGGTCGGGCGCACGATCTGCTCGACGATGCGGTCGGACACACGCAGCTCGTACGGCCCGGGTGTCGCCGACATGAAGACGAGTTGGTTGACGCGCTCGTTGAACTCGTCGAACCGCAGCGGCCGGTTGTCGATCGCGCTGGGGAGCCGGAAGCCGTATTCGACGAGGTTGGACTTGCGCGAAAGGTCGCCTTCGTACATCCCATGGAGCTGTCCGAGCGTCACGTGCGATTCGTCGAGCACGACCAGGTAGTCGTCGGGGAAGTAATCGAGCAGGGTGTAGGGCGCGCTGCCCGCCTCGCGGCCGTCGAGGTGCCGCGAGTAGTTCTCGATGCCGCTGCAGAACCCGACCTCGCGCATCATCTCGAGGTCGTAGCTCGTGCGCATGCGCAAGCGCTCGGCCTCGAGAAGCTTGCTCTGTCCCTCGAGCTCAGCCAGGCGCTCGTGCAGCTCCTGCTCGATCGTGACGAGCGCGCGCTTCATGCGGTCCTCGCCCGCCACGTAGTGCGAGGCCGGGAAGATCGTGAGGTCGACCAAGTCGTCCTTGATCAGCTCGCCCGTGACCGGGTCGAACTGCGAGATCTTCTCGACCGTGTCGCCCCACCATTCGATGCGGTACCCGCGGGTCTCGTACGGCGGGAAGACCTCGAGCGTGTCGCCCTGCACGCGGAATGTGCCGCGAGCCCGGCTGACGTTGTTGCGCTGGTACTGGATGTCGACGAGCCGTTGCATGGCGAACTCGAGCGGGATGTCGGTGCCCTTGTACGGACGCAGGATCTGCCCCTCGTACTCCTCGGGCGAGCCCAGGCCGTAGATGCACGAGACGCTCGCAACGATCAGGACGTCGCGCCGGGCGAGGAGCGCCGCGGTGGCCGAGTGCCGCAGCCGCTCGATCTCCTCGTTGATCGAGCTGTCCTTCTCGATGTAAGTATCGGTGGACGCGATGTACGCCTCGGGCTGGTAATAGTCGTAGTAGCTGACGAAGTACTCGACCGCGTTGTCGGGAAACACTTCGCGGAACTCGTTCGCGAGCTGGGCGGCGAGCGACTTGTTCGGAGCGATCACGAGCGTCGGTCGTTGCACCTGCTCGATCACGTGCGCGATCGTGAACGTCTTGCCCGTGCCCGTGGCGCCGAGGAGCGTGATGTGCGGCTCGCCGGCGTTGACGCCCTCGACGAGCTGTTCGATCGCCTTTGGCTGGTCCCCGGCGGGCCGGAACTCGGACGCGATGCGGAAGGGCTGCATCGGGCCAGTCTAGGGCCGCGCGGCGACACGGCCCGTCGAGCCCTTGCGCCCTCATGTTCGCCGGTGTCACACTCGGGGCCTGGTTGCCGCCCGCGGCAACGTCCCCCGATCAGGAGGTTCATGATGCGCCGCACGGTCCGGATCGCCGTCCTGGTGCTAGTCGCGAGCCTGATGCTCGCCCTCGCGCCCATAGCCCAGGCGGGTCAGTACATCGGATACCGAGGCAGGACCGATCAGCAGCGGCGCGCCCAAGCCGTCGTGCACCGGACCGAACTCGGGCGGCTCTTCCTCATAGGGATCGCGAACGGCTACACGCTCACGTGCGGGGACAGCACCACCCAGGAATGGCTCGTGGGCGCCTTCTTCTCGCCCGGCTTCCGGCTCGACGGCAATCGACGCGTCCACATCAACGAGAACTGGGGCGACGTCGCGATCCACTACAACGGTCGCATGGCCTGGCGCGGTGGTACGGGAACCACGAAATGGTCGGTGGCGAGCCTGGATGCCGACGAGCAGGCGATGCTCTGCACCTCCGGACGCCAGGGCTGGACGCTGTTGCGGCGTGGGTCGACGCCCGCGCGGCTCGATGAGAAAGACGTCGCGCTGGGGATCGGCTACGCCAGGGTGCGGGTCGGGACCGGCGGGGTCACGAGACTCGTGCGCTTCCGCCCACCGCTCGCGCGGTAGCCGCTAGAGCCGGCCGGCGTCGACGATCCGCTGGAGGAACCGCCGCGTGCGCTCCTCCTTCGGGTCGTTGAAGATCTGCTGGGGCGGCCCGTCTTCCAGGATCACACCCTCGTCGAGGAAGCACACGCGGCTCGCGATATCCCGGGCGAACCCCATCTCGTGCGTCGCGATCAACATCGTCATGCCGCCCGCGGCGAGCTCGCGGATCACGTCGAGCACTTCGGCCACGAGCTCGGGGTCCAAGGCGCTCGTGACCTCGTCGAGGAGCATGATGTCGGGCTGCATCGCGAGGGCGCGCACGATCGCCACCCGCTGCTGCTGACCGCCCGAGAGCCGGTCGGGGAACTCGTCGGCCTTATCGGCCAGGCCGAAGCGATCGAGGAGCTCGCGCGCTCGGGAGTCGGCGTCGGAGGCCGCCAGCTTCAGGACCTTCACGGGCGCGAGCGTGACGTTGCGCATCACCGTCATGTGCGGGAACAGGTTGAACGACTGGAACACGATCCCGATCTGGCGGCGGATCGCGTTCACGTCCACGCCCTGGGCGGTGATCTCTTGGCCGAGCACCGTGATCCGTCCGGCGTCGATCGGTTCGAGCAGGTTGATGCAACGGAGCATCGTCGACTTGCCCGAGCCCGATGCGCCGATCAGGCAGATCACCTCGTGCTCGGCGACCGTCAGGTCGATCCCTCGCAGGACCTCGTTCGAGTCGAATCGCTTGTGCAGTCCCTCGATGCGGACGGCCTCGGTGCTCACAGGGCGTTTCCAGCCTGGCGACGTCTGCGGTCTTTCGCGACAAGTGCGTCGACGAACCGCGTCATCGGCACGGTGATCACCACGTAGACGACCGCGAGGGCGACGTAGGGAGTGAAATTGAACGTGGCCGCGCTGTCGATCCCGGCCGTGCGGAAGGCTTCAACCAGCCCGATCAGCGAGACGAGCACGGTGTCCTTCTGCAGGCCGATGAAGTCGTTCAGCAGCGGCGGGATCACGCGCCGGACCGCCTGCGGGAGGATCACGAACCGCATCGACTGCCCTCGCGAGAGCCCGAGGGAGCGCGCGGCCGCGATCTGGCTGCCGTGCACAGATTCGATACCGGCGCGGTAGACCTCGGCGACGTAGGCGGAATAGACGAGGACGAGGGAGACGACACCCCAGAAGAATCGTGAGTTCGGGATGCCCTCGATACCGAGTGCCGGGACCCCGAACCCCAGAAGATAGATCACGAGGATCGTGGGGATCCCGCGGAACAGATCGGTGTAGATCACCGCGAGCATGCGGATCGGGAAGAACACCGGGCCGGGGAGACTCCGCATCACGGCGATCACGAGCGCGAACGCGAGGATCAGCACCTCCGAGATCAAGAACAGCTTGACGTTCACGAGGAACGCCCGCGCGATCTCCGGGAACGAGACCTTGAACTGCGACCGGCTGAAGAACGCCAGCTTCACCTCGGCCCAGCCCGGCGAATTCACGACGATCAGCGAGAGCACGATGAAGAACACGACCGTGCTCACCACCGCGATCGCGACGCTCTTCCCGCCCTCGGCTCGCAGCGGCGAGAGCAGCTTCGACCCGCGTTCGCCGTCGGGTGGCCTCGGATCCCCGGGCTGGTGCCGGTACCGCTCCGGGCCGGTTGAGGACATGACCTCAGCGCCGCCGGCGCGTTACTTGATCACCAGGTAGTCGAGGTTCTCGAGCCACTGGGCCTGGAGGTCGGCGAGCGCCCCATCGGTCTTCAGCTCGTCGAGGGCAAGGTTCACGCAGTCGACGAGCGGGCTGTCCTTGTCGAACGTCATCCCGAAGTACTCGCCGTTGTTCGGGAACTGGCCGACCACGATGCCGTTCTCGGCCTGGCCGATCAGCACGTTCACGTAGGCCGTGGGCGCGTCGACGAGATAGCCGTCGATCTGCTTGTTGTTGAGCGCCTGGATCACGTCGACCGAGCGGTCGAAGACGGCCGGCTCCTGGTCGGGCTGGATCACGTCGACGATGTACTGGTAGCTCGTGGTGCCGATCTGCGCGCCGAGCTGGTAGCCCTTCAAGTCGCCGAGGGTCGTCGCGTCGGTGATCGGCGTGCCCTTGTTCGCGACGAGCGCCTGGTTCACGTCGTAGTAGCCGTCGCTGAACGCCACGACCTGTGCGCGCTCGGGCGAGTACGAGACCTGGCCGATGTAGAAGTCGTACTCGCGATTACCGGGCTTGTACGACTCGTTGAAGTTCACGGGTGTCCAGTTCACCTGGTCGGTGGCCACACCTAGCTTCTCGGCGATCTGATACGCGACGGCGCTCTCGAAACCCTCCCCGCTGGCGGGGTTCCCGGTACCGCTGTTGGGCTGCGCCTTCCAGGCCCCATAGCTGCCCGTTCCGCCGAACCAGGGCTGGAACGCGGGGTTGTCGGTGGCGATCGTGAGGGCGGTGGAGTCGAAGAGCGCGTCCATGTGGTCGGCGTAGCACTCGTTCGCGGAGGCCGCGGTCGAGCCCGTGCCGCCGGGAGTGCCGCTCGCGCCGACGGTGCTGCTGCTGTCGTCGGCACACGCGGCCGCCACCAAGAACAAGGCCGCCATACCGATCACGATCTTGCGCATCTCGATGTCCCCCTCGAACGTCCCGACCGGCGCCCGGCGATCCTTTCCGCCGGCACGCGCGGAGCCTAGCAGACCTACTTCCGCGGCTCCCAGGAGAAGAAGCGCGTGGCGAGGACGAGCCCGAAGAGGCCCCAGGCGGCGACCACGATCAGGTCCGACCAGTCGAACGGGAACGCCCGCACGATCCCGTGGCCCGTGGGGACCGTGACGTTGCCGAGGAACCCGGCGCGCATCGCCTCGGCGAAGTGCTTCACGGGGAACACGTTGCCGAAGACGACCATCCACACCGGCGCACTGTCGTCCAGCGGGATGAAGATGCCCGACAAGAAGAGCAAGGGAAGGATCGTGGCGTTCACGATCGGGGGCGCGGCATCAGCGTTGGGGATCGCGCCACTGATCGCGAGCGCGAGAGCCGCGAACGCCAACGATCCGATCAGGAACGTCAGCGCGAACTCCAGGAGCGGCACGCCGGTCGGGAAGGGCGAGTCGTACACGAGCCGGCCGAACACGAGCATGATCACGACCAGCAAGGCCCCCACCACCATCCCGTGGAGCACCCGCGACGACAGATAGGCCCCCGCGGGGAGTGGCGTCCCATGGAGGCGCTTCAAGATCCCCTGGTCGCGCGCGAACGTGGTCGTCATCGCGATGTTCGTGTAGCAGGCCGAGATCACGCCGAAGGCGGCCATCGCGCCCACGAAATACGTCGACTGTTTCAGGTCGATCCCCTCGAGCAGCACGTCACCCCCGCCGAGGAGCGCGGTGAAGATCACGAGGAACATCAGCGGGAACGCGAACGTGAAGAACGCCGACGCCGGGTTTCGCCAGAAGGCCTTGTTCGTGAAGCGGAACTGCCGGATGACGGCGTGCAGCGGGTTCACTCGCGCCCTTCCTCGCCGCCCGTGAGCTCGAGGTAGACGTCTTCGAGGCTGGGCCGCTCGGCGTCGATCGTCTCGAACGGGAGATCGTGGTCGAGCGCCCAACCGGTGAGGGTATGCAGCGTGCGTGTCGGGTCGTCGGTACGGAGCTCGAACGAGCCGTCTCCCACGGTGGTGTGACCCCAGTCGGGGAGCTCAGGCGACCCGGCCGGCACGCGGAACCGTATCCGCGCTGTCATCCGGTCGCGGCCCGCGAGCGTATCGGGCGGTCCCTCAGCCACGATCCGACCGCGCGCGATCACCGCCACCCGGTCGGCGAGGTACTGCGCCTCGTCCATGAAATGGGTCGTGAGGAACACGGTCTTGCCAAGCGCCGTCAGGTTCTTCACGATCCCCCAGGCGTTGCGCCGGGCGTTCGGATCGAACCCGGTCGTCGGCTCGTCCAGGAACAGTAGGTCGGGGTCGCCGGCAAGCGCCACGGCGACGTCCAGCCGCCGCTGCTGGCCGCCCGAGAGCTTGTTCACGCGGGTATCGGCTTTCTCGGCGAGGCCCACCACCTCGATCACCTCGCCGGTCGCACGTGGTGACGGGTAGTACCCGCCGTACATGTCGACGATCTCGCGCACCGTCAGGAACGGGTCCACGCCGGTGGCCTGGAGCACGATCCCGATCTGCTGACGCATCGCGAGGTGCCGGTCGGCGGGGTCGAAGCCGAGCACCTGAACGTCGCCCGAAGAGCGCGTTCGATAACCCTCGAGGATCTCGGTCGTCGTCGTCTTCCCGGCGCCGTTCGGCCCGAGGAGGGCGAACACCTCACCGCGTTCCACATGGAGATCGATCCCGGCCACCGCCTCGACGTCGCCGTAGGACTTCCGCAGTCCTCGGACCTCGATCACGCGTTCCGGCATCGCGACCAACCTATCAACCGATCCCGAAGCCCGAGGCCGAGTCGACGCGGTTGCTGAGCGGCTCGCCGCGGGCGAACCGTCCAGCGTTCTCGACGAAGACCTTCACCACGTCGGCCTCCCACCCGTCGACGTCGCCGCACATGTGAGGCGAGATCAGGACCTGCGGCATCGCCCACAGCGGGCTGTCGGCCGCGAGGGGCTCCTCCACGAATACGTCGAGCCCGGCCCCCGCGATCGCGCCACGATCCAGTGCCGCGATCAGTGCAGCCTCGTCCACCGTGGAGCCTCGTCCCACGTTGTAGAAGCGCCCGCTCGGGCGCATCGCGGCGAACCGCTCAGCATCGAAGAGCCCTCGCGTGGCGGGTGTCAGCGGGAGGGCATCCAGGACGTGGTCGGCCTGGCCGAGCGCGGCGTGGAACGTCTCGGTGTCGCTGGTGGCCACGACCTCACCGAACAATTCATCCAACCGGGCGGTACGGCCGGCGGCCTCAATGTGCATCCCGAGAGCGCGAGCGCGCACGGCGGTTGCGCGCCCGATCGGACCGGGCCCGACCACGAGCACCCGCGACCCAGCGAGGCGCTCACGCTCCGTGCTCTCCCACTCGCCACGGACCTGCCGGTCGCGCTGGTCCAGGATCCGCGCGGCGAACGCGAGCATCGCGCCGATCACCCATTCCGCGATCGCGTCCTCGAACACGCCGCGGGCGTTGGTCACCTCGACGTCGCTCGCCACCAGCTCGGGGAACATCAGGGCATCGACCCCGTCCGAGGCCGATTGCACCCAGCGCAGGCGATCGGCACGCGGCCACGCATCGCGGAGCCATGCACCCTCGGCCCGCCAGAAGAACAGCGCGTCGGCACCGCGGATCGCCCCGGGCAGCGCAGCGCCGTCGTGGGCGTACCGGAGCTCGACGTGGTCGGCGGCCGCCTCGATCCCGGGCGGAGGATCGTCGGCGCCGGTCCCCAGCACGACCGCGACGGGGCGTTCACTCACAGCGGCTTCCGGCTCCCGTAGCCGGCGTGGGTCTCGTGGTAGTAGCCGACGTCGCCCTCCCCCAGCTTCCAGCACACGAACACCGTTCGCCCCTCGAGCTGGTGCGGGAAGTCGACCAGACCCGACTCTGGATCGCGGAGCAATATCCCGCGGTCCGCGAGCCAGCGCACCTCGGCCTCGAGCGCCTGATGCGCGCGGAACCAATCGCTCCCCTCCACACCCCCGCCATCGGCGCCGACCGCCTCCGTGATCCGTTCGCTCGATGCGATCAGCGCATGCCGCGCCTCGCGCAGGCGCGGGAGCCGCTCGCGGAGCTCGGGAAGCTCGGCGTTGGCTTCGGCCGGTGAGAAGGTCCGCTCGCTCACAGGCCGAGCACCGCCGGGAGCTCGCGCATGTCTGCGATGCGGGCACCGCCGTGGTGCGGGTGACGGTCGCGCCGGTCGATCAGCACCGTGAACATCCCCAGGGCCGCCGGCGGGTCGACGTCGAACTCTGGGTTGTCCCCCACGTACACCGACTCCTCGGCGCTCACGCCCGCCCGGGCCATCGCGAGCTCGAAGATCTGCGGATCGGGCTTCTCGATGCCCTCCACCCCGCTGATCACCCGGACGGGGAACGCTTCGTGCACGCCGAGCGCGACGAGCAGCTCCTCGAGCCAGGCCTCGAAGTTCGAGATGATGCCCAGACCGAGCCCCGCGTCCGTGAGCGCACCCAGGGTGCCCCGGACGTCCTCGAACAGCTCGTAATTGCGCAGGTCGGTGAACTCCCGATAGAGGGTTCCCCCGAGCCCATCTGCGCCGGGGAGACCGAGCGCCGTGAGCATGCGCTCGTAGACGCTTAACCAGAAGTCCCGGGAGCGCTCCGGGCTCGTGGTCCACAGCTCCCCGTCGCGTGCGGCCTCGCTGAAGCGGTCCATCACGACGCCCGAGGCGGCGACCACGTCCTCGGGCGCACACAGGTAGCCCTCGCGCAGCAGGATCGAGGCGAACAGGTCGGGGAAGGTCGGCGCGGGATGCACGAGCGTCTCTCCCACGTCGAAGAACACCGCTCGGTAGGTCACGCCCGGATGATAGCGGCGGCCGGAGCTCACCCCGCCGAGGCCGACAGATCCGACCACAGCCGGTCGACCTGGCTCTCGAGCTCCTCGAGGGTGCCCTCGTTGTCGATCACGACGTCGGCCACCGCGGCCTTTTCGGCGAGAGGCATCTGCGCCGCGAGCCGAGCGCGCGCGTCGTCTTCGGCCACGCCGCGGGCCACGAGACGGGCGATCTGGGTTTCCTGATCGGCCGACACGACGATCACGACCTCGACATCGAGGTAGCGTCCCGTCTCGATCAGCAGCGGTGAGTCGAGCACGAGCACGTCGTCGGTCTCGGCGTGCGCCGCCGCAACGGCGGCGGCCCGGCGCGCGACCTCGGGATGAACGATCGACTCAAGCATCGCCCGCCGTTCGGGGTCCGCGAACACGATCGATGCGAGGGCCGCTCGGTCTAGCCTTCCCTCGGTGTCGACGACCCCCGGGCCGAACGCGTCTACAACCCGTTCGAACCCAGGGGTGCCGGGCTCCACAGCCTCGCGAGCCAGGGCATCGGCGTCGATCACCACGGCCCCGCGGGCCGCGAGCATGGCCGCCACGGTGGACTTGCCCGAGCCGATCCCGCCGGTGAGTCCGACGAATCGCATGGCAAGGAAGGAACGCCGTCCGGGCCTCTCGCGAGGCCCGGACACGCGGTCCTAGTCGGTGCGACCCTCGCGCCGCTTCAGGTCCTCGAGGATGGACTCGAGCGAGACTTCCTCGCTCGGCGCCTCGACGGCGGCATGGGGCGCTTCGGGCACCGCGTCGTCGACCGTCTCGACCGTCTCGACGGCCTCCTCGGCCACGATCGCTTCCTCAATCAACGGCTCGGGCTCGGGGGCTGCGTCGGGCTCGGGTGCAGGCTGTGCCTCAGGCTCGGCGACCGGTTCGGCCGCCTCAGCTTCGGGCTCGGTCGTCACGGGCCCGGGATCCGCCTGCGCTGCGGGCTCGGGTTCGGCCGCGGGCGGCGCGACCGCCTCTGCTTCGGCCACGGCCGCGAGGATGTCGTCGGGGATCTGGATCGTCGACACCATCTCGGGTGCCGGCTCCCGGCGCGCTTCGGGCTCGGCCTTGATCTCCGGCTCACGGACCGGCGGGGCCGACACCTGGCGCATCGACAGGCTCACGCGTCGGCGCGAGACCTCGACGTCGATCACCTTGACCTGCACCTCGTCGCCCACCGACAGCACCGACTCGGGTGAATCGACGTGCTCGTGGCTGATCTCGGAGATGTGCACGAGACCCTCGATGCCGGGCGCGACGCGGATGAACGCGCCGAACGGGACGAGCTTCGTGACCTGCCCCGCGATGACCGAGCCGGCCGTCGAGGTGCGGTCGAATTCCTTCCAGGGATCCTCCTGCGTGGCCTTGAGCGAAAGGGACACGCGCTCGCGGTCGAGATCGACGTCGAGCACCTCGACCTCAACCTCCTGGCCGACCGCGACCACTTCGCCGGGGTGATCGACGTGCTTCCACGACAGCTCGGAGACGTGCACGAGGCCGTCGACGCCGCCAAGGTCCACGAACGCACCGAAGTTCACGATCGAGCTGACCGTGCCCTTGCGACGCTCGCCCTTCTGCAGCGACTGCAGGAACGACTTGCGACCCTCGCTCTGCGACTCCTCGAGGAAGGCGCGGCGCGACAGCACGACGTTGTTCCGATTGCGGTCGAGCTCGATGATCTTGGCCTCGAGCTCGGTCCCCACGAACGGATGCAGGTCGCGGACGCGGCGCAGGTCCACCAGGGACGCGGGCAAGAACCCGCGCAGGCCGATGTCCAGGATCAGGCCGCCCTTGACGACCTCGATCACCGGGCCCTTGATCGTCTGCCCCGAGGTCATGACCTCCTCGATGCGGCCCCAGGCGC
>JBDTNY010000080.1:0-4127 GCA_039933515.1 Actinomycetota bacterium | reverse complement strand
ATCGTGCTGCCGTAACTGCCGAGCACGAGCTCGATCCCGGCGTCGTCGAGCTGTGACACCGCCGCCGGTGCGGCGTCGGCGCCCGCCACGTCGATCGAGGTGATCGCGATCGGCCGGCCTTCGACGCCGCCGTCGTCGTTCACGAGCTCGGCAGCGAGCATCACGCCGCGGTGCTCGTCGACCCCACCTTGGCCCTGCGAACCGGACAACGGATAGATCGCGCCCACCCGGATCGGGTCGCCTCCCGCGGCGGACGAGCACGCCGATGCCAGGAGGGCCAGCGAGAGCACGAGGGCTCGGGTGCGCGTCATCGCAGCACCGTCGCCAGGAGGTTGGCCCCGGCGTGGGTCGCCGCGGGAGCCAACCAGGTGCCGGAGGCGTACCGCTGCCACGAGAGCACCAGCCCGGCACCGAGGTCGACCGGGAAGGCCGCCCACCCGTACAGCGGGACGTGCAGGACGGCGAAGAGCGTCGCCGTCACGCCGATCGCGATGATCGCGCCTGCCGGTACGAGATGGGCGTACAGCACCCGGCGAAGGAGCGCCTCCTCGGCCACCGCCGCCAGCAGACCGAGCGGGATCGCCCACACGGTCGCCGGGAACGCCACCGGCCTGCCGGCGGCGAACGCCGCCGCGCCCACCCCGAGCATCCCCACGCCCAGCACGCCCCACGGCCGTACCCGTGCGCGATCGGAAGGAACGGGAACCAGCAGCCCCGCTACGGCGATCGCTCCGAGGACGGCCGCCAGCATCACCGTGCGCACGTCGTCGGGCAGGGTCAGGATCGCGAGACGGGTGACCAGGAGCGCGGACCCGAGGAGCACTACCAAGATGGCCGCCGGTCCGGTCGGCGCGAGAACGGGTCGCTCGGTCGCCGCGATCATGCCCGGACCTCGAACGACACCGCCGCGATCACTCGGGGGTCAAACGGTGCATGGTCGTTCGCCACGAACTCGACCTTCAGCAGATGTGTGCCGGGCGTGACGTCGGGGATCACCGATGCGAGACCCGAGGTCATCGAGATCAGCCGGTCGTCGAGGACGATGTGCAGATGGCCCTCGTCGGGTACGAGGTCGGTGCTCGTCGTCGTCGAGATCGAGCCGCCGTCCAGGGAGATCTTCAGGGCCACCGCGCTTGCCCGGACCGTCTCGCCGTTCTTCGGGCTGACGATCGCCACCGTGGCGGCCGTAGACGGTCGAGGGCCGGGGGCCATGGACATCGACATCGATGCATGGCTCGGCCCGGCGGTGGATGCCGAGAGGGCGGACGAGCCCGCCGTGTCGCCACAGGCCGCCATCAGCAGGGTCAGCCCGAGCAGAGCGGCCGGGACGGTGCGGTTGGTTCGCATGTCACTCCTGTCCGATCGTCTGGTCGTACGCGCCCGTGAGGACACCGCCATCCTCCGTCGTGGCAAGTACGTCGATGTGCCAGCGGCCGGGGGCGAGCGTGCTGTTCGCCACGAAGTGTCCCGGGCTGAAGCGGGTCGTGTCCAACACCTGCGGAGCACTGCCCGCCTGCGTCGCGATGATCGTCGCATCGGCGAGCGCGAGCTCCTGCCCTTGGCCGTCGAAGGCCGTGAGGTGGAGCTGATTGGGGCCGGCGACGCCCGGGTCGGCGTAGTACTGGAGTTTGCGCTCGTCCGGCGAGGTGAACGTGACGATCGTGGGGAGGCCGTCCTGGGACACCACGTCGACCTGCTGGTCGGCAGGTTCGATCGAGAGGCTCATCGCCACCTCGGTCGCCTCCGACCCCGTCGTGATCGTGGCCGTGACGGTCCACGGGCCGGGGACCGACAGCTCCGTCCCTTCGCCGGTCCAGTGGTCGATCATGGATCCCATGCCGTCCATGCCTAGCACGAGGTCGATCGACGACGTGAGATCGGGCCGGCCGATCGCCTCGAACCGCAGTGTGACGCCGTCGGCGGCCACCGGCTCGCCGGAGTCGAAGTCGTCGACGCGAAGGTCGTAGGTGTTCGGTCCCGGGGCACCCGGACCGACGTCGAGCGCGACGTGCACGGTCGTGGCGAAATCCGAGCCCTCGACGGTGAGCACGGCCGCGGTCGGGGTCGAGGGCCGCGACGCCGGGGGGTGCGGTGGGAGGCCGGTGAGGGTCGCGGTGAGGCCGAGGATGGCGATCGCGGTGACGACCTCGACGCCCACCACGCGGGCGAGCATCGGGGAGCCATCGGTGAGGCGGGGGATCGCACGGAGACGGTTGACCGCACCGAGGCCGATCAGGGCGATCACGAGCCCGACCTTGATCGCGAGGGTGGTGCCGTACGGCGTGTCGAGCGCCTTCGCGATGCCGGACCAGCCGTCGAGCTCGTCGAACGTGCGCACCATGCCCGAGGTCACCACCACGAGGAGCGCGTACCCGGCGAGCCTCGAATAGGCGGCGACCTCCGCCACGGGCGGCCGCGACGGCGGTCGCGCGCGCAGGAGGAGCAACAGCACGGCGAAGCCGCCGACCCAGATCGCGATCACCATGAGGTGGACCCACTGCACGATCACCTGCAAGGGGTGTGCCCCGGCGTGGCCGCCGGTCGCTCGCACCAGCATCGCCGCCGCGGCCGCGTCGCCAGCCACGACGAGCCAAAGACTGGTGCCCCGAACCCCGGCGATCGCCGCGACGACCGCGACCACCGCGCAAGCTGCGATCAGCCGAAGGAAGGGAGCGCCCGCGCCCGAGCGTGCCACCGCCTCGAGCCCCGCGCCCACCGACCGCGCGTCGGCGATCAGCATGAGGCACGCTCCGACGAGCGTTGCCGCGCCGGCCACGGGCAGCAGGACTCGCCGTCCGGGCACCTCGCCGCCGAACGCGCCCAGCCCGACGACCGCGGCGGCCACGATCATGATCAGGCCGACGTACAAGAGCGCCTTGCCGATCACCGACAGCGCCGAGGGCCATGGTGTCTCCGTCGGCGCGTTCCCCGTCGGCACGACCGCTCCCGTCACCGCGCCCACGCCGAACGCGATGCTCCCCGCCGTCAGGTGCCCGTCGGTCTCCGACACGGCGCGGAAGGTCACGGTGTAGACGCCGTCGCCGAACGCCTCGACGGGGCTGAGGACCACTTCGCGATTCCCCGTTCCCTCGATGGGGGCGCGCAACATCAGCTCGGCGCCGCTCGCGTCGAGCATGCCGAAGGCGGAGAGCCCCAGATCAGGCGGTTCCGAGAAGGTCAGCAGGATCTGGTCCGGAGGCGTGGCGAGCGTTGCGCCGTCGGCGGGGTCACTCGATACGAGTCCCGCGTGCGCCGACGAGGGTTCTGCGAAGACGGCGAGCCCGCCGAGCGTCACGACGACGGCGAGCAAGACGCGTGCGACCCGACTCATCCGGCCGCCTTTACGAAGGCGGAGGTGTCGAGCACCCGCGGGGCGAACGGGCCGTGGTCCGCCGCCACGTACTCCGCTTCGATCGTGTGGGGGCCCTCGGTGAGATCGCCGATCGGGATCGTCTGCTCCAGGCCATAGGTCATGGACAGGAGCGTGCCGTCGATCGAGACATGGATATGGCCGGCGTCGCCCGCATCGACGGCAGTCGCACCTTCGATGACGCGCCCACCGCTGATCTCGAGCACCACCGTGAGCTCGGCGCCTCGGACCATGGCGCCGTCGGCGGGTCCGGCGATCCTGACGTTCGCCGTCGACGACGGCCGGGGTGCCGCGGCGCGTCCTGGCCCGAGGATAGCCCGAGGGACGAACGCCGCGCCCACCGTGAGGACGCCGGCCACACCCAGCAGGCCGAACGCCCCGGCGCGCGGCAGGCGGGTAAACCCACGGCCGCACACCCGGGACCAGCCTACCCAGGCCGTCCAGAGCGCCGCCAACACCATCACGACCGACCAGGTCTCGTCGGCGGTGCCCGCGTGCGCCAGCATCGCCTACGTGCGCTTCCTCGTGGCGAGCCCCGCGATGCCGGCGATCACGCCGATCGAACCGAGGAGGACCGCGATCACCGCGATCGCGCGGGCCCTGTCGGCCGCCGAGCGCGCGGTCGAGGCGGCCG
The DNA here is from genome assembly GCA_039933515.1 of Actinomycetota bacterium. Lineage (GTDB taxonomy): Bacteria > Actinomycetota > UBA4738 > UBA4738 > HRBIN12 > JAOUEA01. Next base: position 123 of record JBDTNY010000080.1, on the reverse strand, counting down.
CCTGGGCTTGGGTGATCGCGTCGTCGGCCCGCTGGGCCTCCTGCTCGATCCGCGTCGCCAGCTCTGCGTTCGCCGGGGCGGTGACGGCCGGGAAGGACGCGGCGACCGGGTCCTCGACCTCCG
>JBDTNY010000079.1:0-38429 GCA_039933515.1 Actinomycetota bacterium | reverse complement strand
CTGACGCCACGTATGGTTCCGGGTTTAGGTCCCAGTGCCCGCAAGGGCGTGGGGGTTCGACTCCCCCCTCTCGCACCACTATGGTTCGACCTTTCAGGGGGGAGGGCACACGCGGATCGCCAACGTGGACCACGCGATGACGTCTGTCAGCGCACCAAGCTGAAGTACGGATCTGCTGCCATCGTGCGGTACTGCTGGAGTGAGGTTGCGGACGTGTCGACGAAGTCGTTCGTCAGCGGGCCGATGTTGTTCCAGTGCACGTACGCGACGCACTGCGGGTGCACCTTCACCTTGGCGAGCGTGTCGAGGATGATGCTCCTGCCCGTGACGGTCCCGTCCTTGTCGAACGACCCAGCCGTCGTCCTGACGACCTTGCCCTGATCGAACCCCGCCTCGCACACGATGAACGGCTTGGCGTGCGCGATCGCCCAGGGGTAGGTGTCCATATCGCCCGTGGTGTTCTCGGTCCCCGCGACGAACGTAGTTCGGTAAAGGTCGAGACCGCTCCAATCCACGAAGTCGTCACCGGGCCAGTAGGCCTTCCAGGTTCCGCTCGTGCTCATCCGCTGCGCACAGAAGACGAAGATGACGTTGCCGCCCGCGGCGAGCGTTGCACCGTTCGCCGCGAAGATATCGTGGACACGCCTCCATGCCGCGATGAAGCTGATCTCACCGACTCCTACGCCCCCTTGCCACATCGAGGCATAGGGATTGTGTTTGCCGTTCATCTCCATCCACAGGCGGAAGATGACCGGCGTGTTGAGCGCCTTGAGGTTCTTAGCGGCGGTCGTCCAATAGGCGTCGAACTCTCCGTTCGCGATGCGGTCGAGCCCCTGTCCGAAACTCGTGATCTTGGTGTCTCCACCGCCGGGCCAGCCGCCCTTGGTCGGGAAGGCGACGTCCTTCTGGAACGACAGCATCGGGATGACGTTCGGGTTGGTGAGCTTCAGGTCAGCGAGGTGAGCGGCGTTGGGCACCGGCTTGAGCCAGGCGTAGCGACGATTGCGGATCGCCATACGGCGACCGAGCTGCGTCTCGATCCCGTTCGCGGTCGTGAACCCTCGAGTGGTGTCATCGGCGCCGAAGTACACACCGCTCTCCGGAACCACGAGGCCGCCCCAGGACCTCACCAAGGAGGGGTCGCGCGTAGGAGTCGCCGCGAGAGCAGTCGAGAGGTCGAAGGCGCCGAGTCCGGCGGCTCCTCCGGCCATCAAGGCCGCTCTCCTCAGGAACTCTCTTCTGTCCATTTCCCTTCCTCTACGCGTTGGAGGGTGGCGCCGCGTGAGATGGCATCGGACACTTTCGTCCTTCGGAAGCGCAACATTACAACTCAGCCCGGGTGTGGAGTACCGCCCTTGCCCGACCGCCAGATGCTGCCACCGTGCGTCGGGTCGAATCCGATCCGCGCCTTCGCCCGATCCAGCGCGCGCTGCCGACGAGCTTTCGCACGCGCCCGTACCCTGCTCAGCAACCTGTCGATCGAATGCCCCATGGTTCGCCTTTCCGAATGCAGCCTATCCCCTCATGACCTGCCGCGCGCCGGGATCCCGGCCGGGGTCGAGCACCCGTTCGACGCCCAGGTCGAGGTGCTCCGCCTGTCGCTCCCCCACGGCGCGCTGGCGACCTCGTCGATCGTCCGGCGCTCCCGGGGGGGTGCCCGCGCTCGGGGATCTCGCCGCGACGCTGGCGCTCGAAGACGGCTCGGTCGTGACCAGCATGCCGCTCGCCGCCTGACCTGCCGCTACCCGATCAGCTGTCCGCGGTCGACGCGCGGTAGCGCCCGTACAGTCGGGGAAGCTCGGCGCTCGGCCGCGCCCAGAACGTGCCTCGATCGATGTCGATCCAACCTTCGTCGGGAGGTGCGGCTCGCGGGCCACCGGCAGCGGCCGTCACGAAAGGCACCGCCGGCTTCGGCGAGCCGTCGGCGCGCCAGAGCCCGAACGACCGCTCGTGCCGCGCTTCGTCCAGCGGCGGCTCGATCCACCTCTCGGGCGCGTAGTCGGCGTAGCACCAGAGCATCGCCCCGGAGCTGCCCGCGAGTCGAAGCCCGTCAAGCACCCGCCCGGTGTACGCGGCGGCCGCATCCTCAGACACGATCGAGGGTTCGGCGGCCTCGCGGGCCTCGGGAGCCGCCGCGTCGGGAGCCGTCGGCAGCCCGAACTCGGAGAAGAGCACGTCCTTCCCCTCCCCCAGCCACCGCGTGATGCGGGCCAAGAACGGCACCAGGTCGTGGTCGAGCGGCCCCAGGGCCCACGGCGCGTAGATCGGGTAGCCATGCATCGTGAGGAAGTCGCAGACCTCTGCGGCCTCGCGGGGGCCGAGGTGCCGGTCCTCTTCCAGATCCTCCATGTGGAGGCCGATCGTGATGACCGCATCCGGGTCGGCTCCGCGGATCGCAGCGGTCGTCTCGCCGAGCCACCGGCGGCCGAGCTCGCGATCGGGCGGCACGCAGCAGTTGGAGTTCTCGTTCCCCAGGTCCCAGGCCCACAGCGCCTCGTGACCGGCGAGCGCGGCCGCCGCCTCGGCGGCCAGCAGCACCTGCGCACGCGTCACCCCGGCATCCGTGAACCAGTTGCGCACCCCGCCGTCCGCGACACGCCCGCCCGAGACGACGCGGAACCGCGGATCGCGTTCACTGCCGCCGAGCCCCCAGCCGGGGATCCAGTTCACGCCACTCATGTGGCCGGTGAACAGGGTCGGCATCAGCGCGAGCCCAGCACGCACCGCGGCATCGGCGACCGCCACCAGGCGCCCGAGCATCGCGTGATCGACCCGATCCAGCTCGGGCTGGAAGTCCTCCCATCGCAGGAAGCAGCGCACGGAGTCCATCCCCGCCCCCGCGATCCGCTCGAAGTCCGCCGCGACCTCTGCCGGATCGAACCGCGGCCACCAGTCCATCGCGGTACGGGCGGGCCAGTAGTTCACCCCGAGCCGGAACGGACGTGGTTCAGCCGCCATGCGCGACCAGATGCCGGTCGACCACCCGGTGGTACACCTCGATGTATTCGTCGACCATCCGCATCGCGTCGAACCGCCCCTGCACCGAGGCGCGGACCGTCGCTCGGTCGAGCCGCGCCGCGGACGCGACCGCCGCGACCGCCTCGTCCACCGAATCGACCAGGAACCCGTTCTCGCCCGGGCGGATCAGTTCGGGCATCGAGCCGCGATCCCGCGCGATCACCGGCGTCCCGCACGCCATCGACTCCACGACGCTGAACCCGAACGGTTCGTCGAAGTTGATCAGGTGCAGGAGCGCGACCGCCCCGCCCAGCAGCGTCCCACGCTCTTCAGGTCCGACGGGCCCCACGTAGCGCACCCGGTCGCCGTCGATCCGGCGCTCGACAAGATCCACGAAGTACGCCTGATCCTGCACGATGCCCGCGATCACGAGCGGCATCCCAAGGCGCTCGGCCACGTCGATCGCCTCCACGACGCCCTTGTGCGGATGGATCCTCCCGAAGAACAGGAGGTAATCGTCGGACACCGGGCGGAAGGGGAACTGCCCCATGTCGATCCCGTGGTGGATCGTGGCAACGTAGTCGAGCGCCGGGTGACGGTCGGCCTCGCTGATCGCGACGTAGGCCCCTCGGTCGTTGTAGTGCTCGTAGACCGGCAGGATCCCCTCCGAGGAGAACCCGTGGATCGTTGTGACCACCGGCGTCTCGACGAGCGCGCTGAACACGAGTGGTAGGAAGTCGAAGCTGTTGTGGATCAGGTCGAACTCGGCCGCGCGTTCGAACACCGCGGCGATGTGCAAGGCCTCCCATACCTTCGCGTCCAAGCTCGGATCCTCCGAATAGCCGGTCGGGGCCGTCCCGACCAGGCGGGCGGAGGTCTCCGAATCGGCCGTGGCGAACAGCGTGACGTCGACGCCGCGTGCGACGAGCCCCTCCGTGAGCAGGGACACGAACAGCTCCCAAGGGCCGTATCGGCGAGGCGGGACGCGCCACGAGATGGGCGCCAGCATCGCGACGCGGAGCGGTGAGCGGGGCAGATCCGGCATGGAACGAGGATAGGCTTCGCGCGTTGGAAGCGCCGGGTCGCGGTTCCCCGCAGGCGGCGGGCGTGCGACGATGCAGCGACAACGGACGGATGAGGGAGGCAAAGTGGATCCGAAGGGCCTGGGAGGGATCTCGCTGTTCGCGAAGCTGTCGAAGAAGGAACGCGAGCGGGTCTCGCGGTGGGCCGACGAGATCGAGGTGCCGGCCGGCACGCATCTCATGGATCAGGGCCGGCTCGCCCACGAGTTCTTCGTGTTGGTCGAGGGGACCGTGGAGATCCGCAAGGACGGCGAGCACCTCGCCAACCTTCAGCCCGACGACTTCTTCGGAGAGATCGCCCTGGTGGATCACGATCGGCGGACGGCCAGCGTCGTCGCAACGACTCCTGTGCGCGCGATCGTGATGCACGCGCGGGAGTTCGGAGCGATGCGAACCGAGATGCCCACCGTCTGCGCGCAGATCGAGGACGCGATCAAGGAGCGGCTCGCGCGCTAACGCCCGGCCAGCGGGCCCGTGACGAGGCAGTCGCACGGCGGCTCGCCGACCCGCTGCCGGAACCTATCCGCCGTCAGCGAATGGATCACGGCATCGAAACGCACGCCGTCGTCGTCGATCTCGGCTTCGTGGTCGTAGACCATGCCCAGCCGGTGCATCACCGCGAGGCTCCGCAGGTTGGGCGGATCCGTGACCGAGATCACCCGCGGCAGCCCCATCGAGCCGAAGGCGTGCTCGAGCCAGCCGTTCGCCGCCTCGGTCGCGTAGCCCTGCCCCCAGTGCTCGTACGCCAGCCTCCACCCGACCTCGACGTCGTCGGGATAGGCCTCGAGGTGATGCAGCCCAGACATGCCGAGGAACGCGCCGTCCGCGCGGCGTTCGACCGCCATCAGGCCGATCCCCTCCGCGTCGAACACTTCGTTCGCCCACGCCGCGATGTCGTCCGAGTACTCGTGCGTGAGCGGTTCCCCACCCAGGAACTCAACCACCGCGGGGTCAGCGTTCAGCGCCGCATACGCCGGCAGATCTTCCCGGCGGAACGTACGCAGCAGGAGTCGCGGCGTCGTAGCGACCACCGTCCCGTTCCACTCGATCACCGCTAGCTCCTCGTGACAATGTGTAGATCCGGGGAAGATCCTCGTCGCGACCGCAGCGCATCGACTCCGGGCACATCGCCGCGGAGGAGCCGATCATCGAGCGAGGACGTCATGTCGCACTTCCTACCATGCGCCGGGGCCGAGAGGCGCTAGACCGCGTGGAGCTTGGGCTCGCCCTCATCGGCGCGAGCGGGCTCGGGCAGGCTGACGTCACCGGGGAGCGTGATCACGAACCGGGCGCCACCACCGGGCGCATCTTCGACGTGGGCCGTCCCGCCGTGGAGCTCGGCAAACCGCTTCACCAGCGACAACCCGATGCCCACGCCGCGGCCGCCGGGCGAGTCCCCTTGCTTGAACGGCTCGAAGAGCGTCTCCTTCAGCTCGTCGGGCACGCCTGGGCCTTCGTCCTCGACCTCCAGCACGACTCCGTTGGCCCGACCGTGGACGCGCACGTGCACCGGCGTGCCGGGCGGCGTGTGCCGCGAGGCGTTCACCAACAGGTTCTCGATCACGCGCTCGACCTTGCCGGGGTCGACCTCGACCAGCAGCTCGTCGGCCTCGACCCGGATCGGATGGCTCTCGAGCCCAGCGCAATCGTGTGCGATCCGCCGCGCGAGCTCGCCAACGTCGGTGGGGGCCCGCTTGGGCGTGAGCTTGCCTCGGTCGATCCGGTCGAGGTCCAGGAGGTCGTCGATCAGACGGTTCATCTTGCGGCCGCTCTGTTCGATCACCTCGTAGAGGCTCTGCCGCTCCTCGTCGGTCAGGTGAAGCACCTCGTCGCGACGGATCGTCTGCATCGCGCCCAGGATCCCCGCGAGCGGGCTCTTCAGGTCGTGCGAGACCGCGTGCAGCAGGGTGTCCTTCACCTCGTTCATCTCACGCAGGTCGCTCGAGACCTCCTCTTGCTGTTCGACCTGCTCCCACTGGAAGTCGATGATCTCCTTCAGGGTGTCGAGTAGCACGGCGAACGCGAGGAAGACGGAGAACCGCACGAGCGCGTCCCAGTACGGGGTCGGGTCCGAGATGCCGACCAGCTGCTCGCTCAAGATGTCGGGCACGATCCCCGCGATCGTCGCGACCACGACCGCCATCGCCCCCCATCGACCGCCCAGGTTCCACGTCACGAGCCCGATAGGCATCAGGTAGAGGGGGGCGAGCGTGAGATCCGGTCCGGTGAGGTAGTCCAGTGCGCCGACCACACCGATGAAGGCCAAGCCCATCACCACGACCAGGAACGTCGAGCGCGTATCGAAGAACCCACGGGTGTCCCGTAGGAGCCTCCGGTCATGGCCGGTGCGCGTGGCGGAGGTATCGCTCACGGAGGAAACGTCGGCAGCCGAAGGTCCTACCTTGAGTCGGGTACACCCTCGGAGAGCAACGCCTCCAAGGCCCTGAACGCCCTCCCCCGGTGGCTGATCCGGTCCTTCTGCGCGTCGGTCACCTCGGCCATCGTCTCCTCCCAGCCCGCCGGCACGAAGATCGGGTCGTAGCCGAACCCCCGCACACCCCGCCGCTTGGCCATCAGCGTTCCCTCGCAGGTCGCCTCCGTGTGCAGCGCCTCGCCTCCGGGGTGGGCGAGCGCGGCCACGCAGCGGTACCGGGCGACGCGACCGCCGGAGGGGATCCCACGGAGCGCCTGCATCAGTGCGTCGAGGTTCTGCTCGTCGGTGGCGCCCTCCCCCGCGTACCGCGCGCTCCGAGGGCCCGGCTTGCCGCCGAGCGCGTCGACCTCGATCCCGGAGTCGTCGGCGATCGCGGGCACGCCCAGCGCGTCGGCGACGGCGCGCGCCTTCAGCAGGGCGTTGCCCAGATAGGTGTCCTCCGTCTCCTCCACGTCGGGGAACCGCGCCGGGTCGTGCGTCTGCACGGTCACCCACTCGACGGGCCAGTCGCGGCAGATCCGGCCGAGCTCCCGCAGCTTGTGCTCGTTCCGGGAGGCGATCGCGATGCGTGCCGGGAAGGCCATCATGCCTCCAGGACCCTCAGGGCCTCCACGCCTCGAGCGCGGTGTGTTGGATCGCGGTGAGGTCGGCGATCCCGGCCGTCGCGAGATCCAGCAGGGCGTCGAGCTGCGCGCGGCTGAACGGCGTGCCCTCGGCGGTCCCCTGCACCTCGACGAAATCTCCCGATCCCGTCATCACGACGTTGAAGTCGACCTCGGCGCCCGCGTCCTCGTCGTAGCACAGATCGAGCCGCGCCTCGTCGTCGATGATCCCCACGCTGACGGCGGCCACCGTATCGGAGAGAAGGTCGTCGGGCACCAGGCCCTTCGCCACCAGGCCACGGAGCGCCATCGCGAGCGCGATGTATCCGCCCGTGATCGAGGCCGTGCGCGTGCCCGCATCGGCCTGCAGCACGTCGCAGTCGACCGTGATCGTGCGCTCCCCGAGCCGCGACAGGTCGGTGACGCTCCGCAGCGAACGCCCGATCAAGCGCTGGATCTCTTGGGTGCGGCCCCCCGGCCGGCCCTTGTTCACTTCGCGTGGCGATCGCTCGTTCGTGGAGGCGGGCAGCATCGAGTACTCCCCTGTGACCCATCCCTTGCCGGTGCCCTTCAGCCATCGCGGCGCGTCCTCGCTCACGCTCGCCGCGCACAAGACGCGCGTGCGGCCCATCGAGAACAGGATCGATCCCGCGGCCCACTCCTGGAACCCGAGCTCCCACGAGACGGGCCGGAGCTCGTCGAGCGCGCGGCCGTCGGGGCGGGTCACGCGCCCACCTCGATCCGCAGGCCCTGCACCGCGATGTCGACCGGACCGTCGAAGGTCGCCGCGGCTTCGGTGCGCGAGACCTCGGGGTCGAGATCGGGCGTGAGGTGCGTGAGCATCAGGCGCCCGGCGCCTGCCGCCGTCGCCGCATCGCCGGCCTGCGAGGCACTCATGTGGAACGGCATGAGGTTCGACGCGTCTTGGTAGGTCGCTTCGGCCAGGAACAGATCGGCGCCCCGCGCGAGTTCGACCGCGGTATCGCACGGGCCTGTATCGCCGGTGTAGGCGAGCACCTTCCCGCCGGCTTCGATCCGGTAGCCGAGCGCCCGCACCCCGATATGCGTCATCTCGAACGCCTCCATCGAGAACGGCCCGACCTTGAAGGTCTCGCCGCCGCGGAGCGTGCGGAAATCGAACGCCTCGGCCATCACGTTGCGGCCACCTTCGCTCACCAACAGGCTCGCGAGCTCCATGAACCCCTCGGGCGAGTAGAACGGCAGCGCCGGATCGCCCATGCGTCCGTAATGACGGGCGTAGAAGCACGGCACCACGTCGACGAAGTGGTCGGGGTGGCCGTGGCTCACGATGATCGCCGCGATCTCACCCACCTCGATGTACTCCTGGAGCTTGGCGAACGTGCCGGTGCCGGCATCGAGCCACAGGTTCGTGCCTTCGTGCTGTACGAGGTAGCCGCAGGTCGCCCCCCCGGGGGCCGGCCAGGTCCCGGAGGCTCCCAGCACAGTCAGCTCCACGGGCCACCTCCCACCGGGTGCGCCTTCGCGGCGCCGACCTCGGTCAGCTCAGGCCCCAGGAAGACCCCCGCGACGCGTTCGAACGCGGTGGGGTCTCCGGTGGCGAGGAACTCGTGCCGGGGCAGCATCGTCCCGTCGCGCTGCAGGCCGTGGCCGATCAGCGTCGAGTAGACGTCCTTGGCGGTCTCCTCGGCCGACGACACCAGCACGACGTCGGGGCCCAGTTCCATCTGGAGGAGCCCCGACAAGAGCGGGTAATGCGTGCAGCCGAGGATCAGCGTGTCGATCCCCTCACCCATCAGCCGCCCAAGATACCCGCGCGCGGCCTCCCGCAACTCGTCGCTGGTGGTATCGCCGCGCTCGACGTGCTCGACGAAGACCGGGCACGCCTGGCTGTGGAGGGTCAGCCCCGGGCCTGCGACCGCCATCGCGCGCTCGTAGGCGCCACTCGCCACGGTCGCCTGCGTGCCGATCATGCCCACCACGCCGTTGCGGGTCACATGCGCAGCGGTGCGCGTGCCTGGATCGATCACCCCCACCACGGGGATCCCCGCACGGTCCGCGATGTCGCCGAGCGCGCTGACCTCGATCGAGTTACAGGCCACGACGAGCATCTTCACGTCGCGGTGGATCAAGTAGTCGGCGATCTCGATCGCGTACCGCCGGATCTCGTCGACGGGCTTGGGCCCATAGGGTGATCTCGCGGTGTCGCCCAAGTAGATCAGGGGTTCGTGCGGGAGCAGGTCCAGGATCGCGCGGGCGACGGTCAGGCCGCCCACGCCGGAGTCGAACACCCCGACCGACCGCGCGTCGGGCATCAGCGGGTCACCACCACAAGGACTCCGCGACGCCCTTCTCGGCGGTGGCCAGGTCCTCGGCCCACGCCTCGGTCGACAGGTACTTCCAGCCGCCGTCGGGCAGGAGGCACACGATGTCGCCCTGGTCGACCTCGGACGCGATCCGCTGCGCCACGTACACGACGGCGCCGCTCGAGATCCCAGCGAAGATGCCTTCCTTCGAGGTGAGTTCCCGGTTCGTGCGAAGCGAGCTCGACGAGTCGACAAGGAACTTCCGATCCACCTCGGTGGGGTCGAAGATCGGCGGGATGAATCCGGCGTCGAGCGAGCGAAGGCCGTAGACCAGGTCGCCGAGCTCGGGCTCGGCCGCGATCACCTTGATGTCGGGGTTGTACGCGTGCAGACCCCGGCCGGTTCCCGTGAGCGTCCCGCCGGTGCCCATCCCCGCCACGAAGTGCGTGATCTCGGGAAGGTCCCGGATGATCTCCTGCGCCGTGCCCTCCTCGTGCGCCAGCGGGTTGGCGAGGTTCCCGTACTGGAACGGCATGAAGTACTTGGGGTCGGCGGCGAGCGCGCGCGCCACCTCGATCGAGCCGTTCGTGCCCTTGTCGCCGTCGCTGAACACGACCTCGGCGCCGAAGAGACGCAACAGCCCGATCCGCTCCTGGCTCGCGTTGTCGGGGATCACGACCGTGAGGCGGTAGCCCTTGCGGGCGGCCACCATCGCGAGCGCGATCCCGGTGTTGCCCGAGGTGGGCTCGAGGATGATCCGGTCGGGCGTGAGCGATCCGTCGGCCTCGGCGACCTCGATCATCTTCTTAGCGATGCGGTCCTTCGTGGAGCCGGTGGGGTTTGCACCTTCCAGCTTTGCCCACAGCCGCACACCGGCCTTGGGCGACATCCGCGGCATGCCAACGAGCGGGGTGTTCCCGATGGCCTCGAGGATGTCGTCGTAGCGCACGCCGGGATTATCCCAGCCTCCGGCACTTCGCTCGGTGATCAGCTCATGACGAAGAACGCGTTGGAGGCCCAGTTCACGCCGTCGATCAGCGGACCGCCGATCGCGGTGGCCGACCCGGTGGGGCGGCCTTGCCCGTACGCCCCGCCGTTCCATGCGATCGCGTTCAGCGTGCCGTCGGAGAGCGCGAAGTACATCGTGCCGCTCGCGATCGTCATGCCGCGTACCTGGGTCCAGTCGACGCCGTCGCCCGTGCTCGCCACCAAGAGCGGCGCACCCAGGATCTGGCTCTGCTGGGTGAAGGCTCGCGCGTACAGTCTCGGGTCGCCCTGCACCGAGTAGTAGATGAACCCCTTGTCGATCGCGATGCCCGTGAGGGACGGGATCGTCGTGGCAAGTCCGGGGATCGGGTCGCTCGTGCCCGGGATCAGGTATTGCGGCCCTGGCGCGTTCTCCAGCCCGTACAGGTTGATCGTGCTCGCGCTGCCCGCGGTGGTCCCGTTGAAGTTGCGGACGGTCAGGGTCCCGTTCGACTGGCCCGTGTAGAGGCGCCCGTTCAGGGCGAACGCGCCGTGCACGTCGCTCCAGCCGGTCCCCAGGTCCGTCGCGGGCTGCACGAACGTCGTGCCGTCGAACGAGCGGCGGAGCAGCGCGTCGGGCGAGCCCGTCTGCCCGACCGTGTAGAAGTTGCCCGGGAGCGTGTAGGGGTTCTCGGGCGCCTGCGTCACGCCTCCCGTCAACGGCATGAAGGCGAGCTTCTGTCGCGTGAGGCCGTGGATCCGGTCTGTGTCGCTGCCGAAGTAGAACCCGGCTTCAGTCGACATCATCGCGAGCACGCCCTTGCCGCGCGGCTTCCGCACGGGGTTCCACGTGAACGGCATGCCGTTGCGCGGGTCGTGCGCCGAGAAGCCGGTCCGGGCCACGCCGCCAGGGAAGGGGTTGGTGCAGAAGCCACAGCGGTTCGGATTGTACGGGTTGTTGACGAACTGCTGGTGGCCGCCGCCGTAGATCGCCGCCCCCGTAACCAGCACGCTGTGGAACGAGTCGCCGCCGGTCTGGGTGACCCACTCGGGCTGCTGGTTGGCGGTGTAATCGCCCAAGTCGAACCGGGTCATCGAGTCGCACGAGGGGTGCAGCCAGTTCGCACCGGTCGTGACGGTCGCGAAGTACGAGCCGTCGGGCGAGATGTCGACCCCACGGATGTAGTGCGCGAACGCCGGGATGCACCAGGCGGCCTGGAGCGAGTTCTGGTCGGCGACGTTCGGGTCGGTCTGGCGGAAGAAGTCGGTGCTCCACGGCGTGACTGCGACCGGGTTCACGCGCAGGTCGAGGATCGCGATCTGCTCGCGCGGCTCGCCGTCGACCTGGCGGAAGTTGCCCGTGGCGACGAGCGTGCTGTTGTCGGGCGTGATGTCGAACTTCCACACGCGCAGCACCGGGGTGGCCGGGTCGCGTCCCGGGAACGGCGGCGGCGTATACGGGTCGGTGAACGAGACATGGAACGTCGGGTCCGCGGTGCCGCTCGCCATGTCGAGGCGCGCCATCCCCGAGCGGGCGGCGCCTCCGATGGTGAAGAACTCACCGCCCACGTATAGCTGCCCGTTACGGACGTCGAGGTCGAGGACCTGATCATCGGGATTCGCACGGAACGAGGTGACCGTCGCGCCCGTGGCGCCGTTGAGCCGCACGAGCCGGCGGTAGGGAGCGCCCTGGCCGTTCGTCTGGTTGAACTTGCCGCCGACGAAGATCGAGCCGTCGGGTCCCGGTGCGATCGCCTCGACGGCACCGGTCAGGTTCGGTCGGAAGGTCGTGTCGACCGTCCCGTTCGCCGTGTTGAACGCGAAGATGAACCGGCGCGTGATGTCGGTGCTGCTGCCCGGGTTGCGGACCGTGCTGAAGGTGCCACCCACATACACGCGGGTTCCGAGGACCAGCAGCGCGTTCACGCGCCCGTCCCGGACGTTGGGAGTGCCGGAAGCCGGCGTTTCACTGACGATCGAAGTGTGCCCGATGTTCACGGCGCCCGCAGGCATGATCGCGCCGATGAGCAGCGTGCCGATAGCTAGGGACGCGGCCACGAGTCGGACGCTCGAGCACCTGAGGTTCTTGCGCATTCGGGGGGTTCCTTCCTCCGGGGGTCGGGGCCCGGAATGATCGACGCAGCGTATCCTCCCGCGCCCGATAGCGTCGACCGTCGGAGCGCCTAGGTCTTCCGTCTCCGGTCCGCGTTCGCGCGCTCAGGGATAGCGCTGCTCGTGGATCGCGGTGACGCGGCCGCCCTCCACCGTCACCCAGAACGGATCGTGGCGGATCCGCTCGGCCCAGACCCGGTTCGAGCGCATCAGTCGCTGGAGTTCCTCGAGGGAGAGGAAGGAGATCCCCGCGCGCCGGTGCCACCCGCGCACGGTGATGATGGCGTTCGCGTCGAGCGGCACGGTGCGCCAGTCGGGGGTGTCATTGCGCAGGTACCTGCCGTGGGGCAAGACCTCGCCGGGATCGAGCGCGCCGTCGGCGATCGCAGCCTGGCGGGCACGCTCTCCCGTGAACCATCGGCCGAAGTCGACCACGATGCGCGGAGGGCTCTGGGTGGCACCGACGGCGACGAGCGACGCGATATGGCGTCCGTCCCCGGCGCTCGGCACGGTGAGCGCCACGATCCGCTCCCGCGCGAGGTCGAGCTCGCGACGCGCGTCGGCGAGCTGGCGGCGGAGCTCGGTGCGGCTGGCGCCCACGACAACGGTTCGGGCGCGGCTGCGCGTGAGTACCGTCCGGAGATCAGCGACGCGGGATTCGAGCACCGTGATCTGGGCGGACGCCAGGCGAGCTCGATCCTCAGCAGAGCTCGCGCGGTCGACGAGAGCCGCCAGCCTGCTGTCGCGATCGCGGAGGTCCCCGCGACTCACGACGTACATGCCGAGCGCGCCGAGCAGCAGCGCGAACGCAGCGGCGCCGGCGAACGCGAAGGCGAGCCATCGCGGAAGCGGCAGGTGTGCTTCGGGGATCACGATCAGGTCGCGATCGTGCGTGTCCGGGTGCTTCGGAGGAGCCTGCATGACGAGTCCTCGCCCTGGGGCCACAACCGTAGTCTCGAGTATCGCCGCAGGTCAATACCGCCGACTACGCCACCCTGCCCGACCCGATGCGGACGCGAGTGGTGCGGTTCTTCGACGACAACGCGGCCTGGCTCGCGCGCCCCCTCGAGGATGCCCGTGCGGCCGGCACGCTCCGATTCCAGCGGACGGCCCGCGCTGTCGCGCGGACGATGCTGGCCGGACTGGAGGGAGCGATGCTCGTGTCGAGGCCATCGGTTGATCTCATCGGTTCGGCGTAGCGGCGGCGATCCTGATCGACGGACTCGCGGTCGACCGAGCGGACGCCTGACCGGGTCGACCGGGCACGCCTCGCTCAGGAACCCCCGGCGACCGCGGGCAGGATGCTCACCGTGTCGCCGTCGGCGACCTCGGTCTCGAGCGACCCCAGGTAGCGCACGTCCTCATCGTTCACGTAGACGTTGATGAAGCGGTGCAGCCCGCCGTCTTCCGCGAGCACGTTCTTCGTGATCCCCGGGTACTTGCCCTCGAGGTCGGAAAGCACGTCGCGAAGGTTGGCGCCGTCGGCGCCGACCTTCGCCTCGTTGCCGGCGTGCTTACGGAGGATCGTCGGGAGCTTCACGGTCACGGACATCGCGGGTCTCCTATCGGTGGGTTACTGGGCGGCGGGCACGCCGCAGAACAGTTCGTAGTCGATCAGCTCGGTGATCGAGGGGTCCTTGCCGCACACGGGGCAGTCGGCGTCCCAGCGGATCTTCACTTCCTGGAAGTCCATGTGTAGGGCGTCGTACAGGAGCAGCCTGCCGATCAGCGGGTCGCCTTCGCCCGTGATGATCTTGATCGCCTCGGTCGCCTGGATCGCACCGATCACACCCGGCAGCACGCCGAACACGCCGCCCTCGGCGCAGCTCGGGACCGTGCCGGGGGGCGGCGGAGCCGGGAACAGGCACCGGTAGCACGGTGCCTCCTGGCCCGGCATGAACACCGTCGCCTGCCCTTCGAACTGGTAGATCGAACCGTAGACGAGCGGCTTGCCGAGGAACTGCGTGGCGTCGTTCACGAGGTAGCGCACCGGGAAGTTGTCGGTGCCATCGATCACGACGTCGTAGGGCTCCATGATCTCCATCACGTTGTCCGCGGAGAGCATCGTGTCGTGGCCGATCAGCTCGATCGTCGGGTTCAGCGCGCGGAGGTGGTCGAGCGCGGAGGCGACCTTGGGGCGGTCCACGTCGGCGTCGGTATGCAGGATCTGGCGCTGGAGGTTCGAGGTATCGACCTTATCGAAGTCGACGATGCCGATCGTGCCGATCCCGGCTGCGGCCAGGTACAGCAGGATCGGCGAGCCGAGGCCGCCGGCGCCGATCACGAGCACCTTCGAGTCCAGGAGCTTGCGCTGCCCGGCCCCGCCGATGTTCGGCAAGATGATGTGCCGTGAGTACCGCTGCACCTGGTCTTCGGTGAATCGCAAGCTCATGTGATCGTCAGCTCCTCTTCGGTGACCTCGCTGTCGGCGATGAAGAACGACCGCACCACCGGCTGCTCACGGTCGGCGAGCGACACCAGGATGTAGCGGGCGTCGGGGTAGAACGCGAGCCGCCGGTCGGTTTCCGACGGATAGGCCTCGGAGTGGGTGTGGGAATGGTAGATCGCCCACAGCTCCCATCCCCGCTCGTCGATCTCGTCGAAGACCTGCAGCTGCTCCTTGCCGTCGAGCCGGTAGGTCACCGGGCTCGCGTCGGCGTTCGTCATCGTGAACACCTTCACGGGCACGCCGCCCGCGGCCGCGATCACGCCGCAGCACTCGTTCGGGAACTCGCGGATGCCCTGCTCCACGATCTCCTTGTAGAAGACGCCGTCCAGCTCGCTCATGGCTCCATCCGGGGTCGCCGCAGCCACGAGCGGTCACCCGGGCTGTTGCAGGTGCAAATGCTACCAGGGGGGTCGGGTATTCCCGAACGGGCAGACCGTCAGCGAAACAGCGAGCGCGGGTAGGTCTTCTTGGCACGGTCGGCGGCTCGCAGGTCGACCTCGACCGTGGCGAACGGCCTTCGTACGCTCGTCGTAGCGAGCACCTCCCCTTCCGGGCTCACCACCCACCCGGCGCCCCCGAACTCGCCGTCGCGCGACCACCGGTTCGAGCTGAGCGAGTACGCACCCGCCAGCATCGCCGTCGTCTTCCCGGCCGCAAGCCATTGCGAGACCGACTCCTTCTCGGTCAGGCGCGGCGAGAGCAGCAGCTGTACGCCGCGATCCGCGTACTCCGTGGCGCGGTCCATCGCCCAGATCTCCGAACAGATCAGGAACCCAACCGTCGCCCGGCCCGCTTTCGCGGGGACGAACCGCGGCGGCCCGGGGTGGTACCACGAAGTCTCGCGGACACCGGGCTCATCGGGCAGATGGACCTTGCGGTGCACCGGCACGACCCCGTCCTTCGCGGTCCAGATGAACCCCTCGTTGAAGCGCCGCCCGCGGGACTCGGTCGCGCGCGTGCCGGTCACCGTCTGCGCACCGAGCTCCCCGAGCCGCGGCTCCCACGCCCGGTGCGCCGCCACCACCGCCTGCCAGATGGCCGGATCGAACAGACGCTCGCGGCCGAACCACGGGTGGAACGGGAGCTCGGGCAGCAGCACGAGGTCGCTCCCCTCCTCGCGCCGGTGCGCGGCCAGCCGGCCCCAAGCGCGATCGAACGCGGCGGTCCCGTCGGGCATCTGGCACACGGTGACGCGCATCAGCCGGCGAGCCTCCCCTCGACGCGGACCGTGCCGGCGGCCACCTCAACGACCTCGCCGATGCACGCCACCGGAACCTCGCGGGCGACAAGAGCCGTCTCGAGCGCCTCGGGATCGGCCGTGGCGATCAACAGACCCCCGCTGGTCTGAGCGTCGGCCAGGACGAGCTGCTCGTCCAGGTCGAGTTCGGCCCAGTCGGTGGCGGCGTCCACGAAGGCGTGGTTCCGCTGGGTGCCGCCGGGCACCACCCCATCGCGCGCGAGCTCACGCACCCCGTCGATCAACGGGACGTCGCCCGCGCGCACGCTCGCGCCGCATCCCGAGGCGAGCAGCATCTTATGGAGGTGACCGAGGAGACCGAAGCCGGTGACGTCGGTGGCCGCGCTCGCCCGTGCCTCCACCATCGCGGCCGAGCCTGCCGCGTTCGTGGTGGTCATCAGGTCGACGGCAGTCGCCGTCAGCTCGTCGGTGGCCACCCCGCGCTTCACGGCGGTCGAGATGATCCCGAGGCCGAGGGACTTCGTGAGGTACAGGCGGTCGCCGGGCCGGGCAGTCGCGTTCGTGATCATGCGCTCGGGGTCGACCGATCCCACCACGACCATCCCGTACTTCGGCTCGGGATCGGTGATGGAGTGCCCTCCGACGACCGCGACGCCCGCGCCGGTCGCCGCGTCGACGCCACCCTGCAGCACCCGCGCGAGCATCTCGGCGGGCAGGTCGTCGATCGGCCAGTTCACGATATTCAGCCCCAGGAACGGCGTGCCGCCCATCGCGTAGACGTCCGACAGCGCGTTCGTGGCGGCGATCCGTCCCCAGTCGTAGGGGTCGTCAACGATCGGCGTGAAGTAGTCGAGAGTCGCGACCAGCCCGCGCCCGTCGGGGAGGCGCCACACCGCGGCGTCGTCGCCGGTGTCGGTGCCCACGAGGAGCTCGCGGGGCGGCGCCGGCAGCGAGACCCCGGCGAGGACCTCGGCCAGCTGGTCGGGACCGAGCTTGCAGCCGCAGCCTGCCCCGTGGCTGAAGCTCGTGAGACGGCGGGCGGACGCCATCAGAACACGCCGAAGTTCGTCTCCCACGCGACCGGGTCGGCGCCCGCCGGTGAGTCGATCGTGATCGAGATGACGCGGTTCCCGCCGAATATCTGGAACACCAGCACACCCTCGACCGACGCCCCGGGCGGGATCGAGAGCAGCTTCGCGAGGTTCCGGTTCGAGAACCCGAGGCGCGTCGCAGCCGTGCTGAAGTCGCCGGAGGCGGGCGAGGGGTCGGCCGGAACGTTCCCACCGATGTCATCGTCGACATGTGCGAGCGAACCGAGGTTGCCACGCCACGGCGAATCCGACGGATTCTCAACCGTGAGCCACACGCTGAGGTGCCGCGGAGCGTTCTCGGTGGCGGCGACCGCGTTCATCGCCGTGCTGTGGAAGGTGAGCTTCAGGCTCCGCCCCTCGCCCACCCCCAGCGTGAGCGTCTGCCCCAGGTAGCCGGTCGTGATCGGACCGCTGGGAGACGGCGGCGGCGAGTACACGAGGTACGGGGTGGCGGGGGCGCTCGACGGGCCGGTCCCAGTCGTCAAGGACGTGCTCGGCTCCGGCGTCGAGGACGTCCCCGCGCCGTCGCAGCCGGCGAGGACGAAGACCGCGACGAGCGCGAGGGCGAGCTGGCGAGCGGGCGAGGGTGGATACGGGCGGGTCATCGCCGGGGAGTCTACCGACGCGCCATACTCCGCAGCGTGAACATCGCGGGGTTCCTGCGGCGCTACCCACCGTTCGACGAGCTGAGCGCCGAGCGGCTCGAGCACGTCGCCGGGTCGGTGGAGATCGAGCACGTGGTCGAGGGCACGACGATCTTGCAACAGCGGGGGGAGCCTGCCACCGGGCTGTACGTCGTCCGCAAGGGCGCCGTGGAGTTGCTCGACGACGGCCGCGTGCTCGACCTGCTGGGCGAGGGTGAGCTGTTCGGGCAATTCTCGTTGCTGGCGCACGAGGGACCGACGGTCACGGTCCGATCGGCCGAGGACACGCTCCTGTACCTGATCCCGGAGTCGGTGGCCGACGAGGTGCTCGATACCGCGGCAGGCCGCCACTTCATGGTCGGAAGTATGCGCCGGCGCGTGCTGGCCGCGGCGGAGCATACGGAGCCGACGGTGTCCGACGCGCGGCTCGCCACGGTCGGTTCCCTTGTGCGTCGCCCGGCCGTCACGGTCGCGCCCTCCGTCACGGTGGCCGACGCCGCCGCGACGATGGCTGCCGAGCGCGTCTCGTGCCTGCTGATCCCCACACCGGACGGGCTCGGGATCATCACCGACCGGGACCTCCGCACGCGGATCGTCGCCGCCCGGGGTGCGTTCGACACCCCCGTCGTCGACGTCGCGTCGTTCCCGGTGCGGTCGCTGCGCGAGGACACGCTCGCGGGTGACGCGTTGCTCGCGATGTTCGCCGAAGGGGTCCATCACTTCCCGGTACAGGGGCGAGACGGCGAGCTCCTCGGCGTGGTCACCGACACGGATCTGATGGGGATCGGGCGCCACTCACCGTTCGCGTTGAAGAGCGCGATCGAGCGCGCAGCCACGCCGGAAGCCGTCGGCGCCGCGGGGCGGGATCTGCCGGCGGTCGTCGTGGCCATGGTGGGAGCGCACGCCGATCCCGTGGATGTCGGCCGGGTGGCGGCGCTCGCCGTCGACGCGATGACCGAGCGATTGCTCCAGCTGGGGATCGCACGGCTCGGCGACCCCCCGGTGTCGTGGGCTTGGCTCGCGCTCGGGAGCGCGGCGCGGCACGAGCAAGCCCTGCATACCGACCAAGACCACGCGATCGCGTATGACGTCGGTCCCGAGGACGTAGAAGCGATCGATCCTTATTTCGCCGAGCTCGCCGGCATCGTGACCGACGGGCTCGAGGCTGCCGGCATCCCGCGCTGTTCCGGCGATGCGATGGCGATCCACCGGGCGATGCGGGCCCCGATCGCGCGGTGGGTCGAGCGGTTCTCGGAATGGATGAACGATGCGACCGGGCAATCGGTGGTCCTGTCGTCGATCGGATACGACTTCCGCAAGGTCGCAGGGCCGCTCGATGCCGAGGCGCCGCTGGACAGGGCGGTCCGCAAGGCTGCGGGGAACCCGGGGTTCGTACGCTCGATGTCGCGGCGCGCGCTCGACCTGCACCCGCCGACCGGGTTCCTGCGCGATCTGGTCGTGGAGCGCTCGGGCGCGCACGCGGGCCGACTCGATATCAAGCACGGTGGGCTCACGATCGTCACGAATCTCGCGCGGGTGTATGCCGTGCAGGCCGGCGTCGCCGCCAAGCCCACGATCGTGCGGCTCGAAGCGGCCGCGGCGGCCGGGGTGATGGATCGCCACCACGTCGGCGAGCTCACCGACGCCTTCAGGTTCCTCTGGGAAGTGCGGCTTCGGCATCAGGCCGCGCAGGTCGAGGCGGGCACCGCGCCCGACGACTTCCCGGATCCCGCCGAGCTCGGCCCCTTGGCGCGCAGCGGTCTCAAGGAAGCGTTCCGCGCGATCACGCGGGCGCAGCGGCAGCTCGCGAGCGAGCAGGGCGTCGGCTCACGCTGAGCGCCGCGAGGCGCTCAGTCCAGATCGGCACCCATCGCGTGGAACCCGCCGTCGACGTGGATCATCTCGCCCGTGATGCCGTCGGACAGATCGGATAACAGGAAGGCCACCGCGCGGCCCACGGGTGAGGGATCGGCGATGTCCCACCCCAGCGGCGCCCGCCTTGCCCACGCGTCGCTGATCCGATCGAACCCGGGGATGCCCTTGCCGGCCATCGTCTTGATCGGCCCGGCCGACACCGTGTTCACGCGCACACCCTTGGGACCGAGGTCGCGGGCGAGATAGCGCGTCACCGATTCCAAACTCGCCTTCGCAACCCCCATCCAGTCGTAGATCGGCCAGGCGACGGTGGCGTCGAAGTCGAGCGAGACGATCGAGCCGCCACGGTCCTGCATCAGCGGCAGCATGCCGACGGCGAGCTGCTTCAACGAGAAGGCGCTCGTCTGAACGGCCGTGGCCACGCTCTCCCAGGGCGTATGCAGGAAATTCCCCCCGAGCGCGTCGGCGGGCGCGAACGCGATCGCGTGGAGGAAGCCGTCGAGCGATCCCCAGCGCTTGGCCAGCTCGTCGCGGACGGCGTCGATCTCGTGCGGGATGTTGATGTCCATCTCGAGGACGTCGACCGGCTGCGACAGGCGCTTCGCGGTCTTCTCGGTGAGGCTCACCCCCCGCCCGAAGTTCGTGAGGACGATCTCGGCGCCCAGCGCGAGGCATGCCTCGGCGGCCGCGAACGCGATCGACTGCGGCGTCAGGACCCCCGTGATCAGGAGGCGCTTCTTCTCGAGCAGCACGGGTGGGCTCCTTAGGTCGAGGCGCCGGTGACCGTCCAGGTCACGCGGCCCTGGTCGTCGTTCTGGGTGACCGTGATGACCATCGTCGCACCGGTCGGGTCGGATGCCTCGCAGGTGAACGACGAACCCGCCTCGGCCTTCACCCCGTCCGGACAGGTCACGCTGAGGTCCTCGGCGCCGAGCTTGTCCTCGATCTGGGCTTTGAGGTCGGACTCGAGGCCGCCGGTATCGAGGGGCCGGCTGCACGACGCCGAGACGAGGACGAGCGCGGCGAGGGTTGCGGCGCGGCCGATTCGAGGTCGTGATCGCACGTGGACGGATCGCTCCTAGCGTTCGGGACGGGCGAAGCCTAGCCTCGGCCAGCGAACAGGGTCAATCACGCCGCCGCCGCGCCCGGCTCGAAGCGCGCGAGCAGCGCCCACTGGGCCTCGGTGGTATCGGGCCACGAATACCAGCCCCCGCCCGTCGCGTCGCGCGCACGCAGGATCCGAACGAACGCGCGGGTCTCCGGGTCGGCGGCGTCGGAGGCCAGCCCACCGATCACGTCGATCGCGACCGCGTCGCTCCCCACCGCAGTGCGGATCTCGTCGATGCAGCCCGCCACGTAGGCGGCCGTCTCGGCGGGTCCGCTCGCCCGGAAGGTGAAGTAGGTCATCGGCAGGATCGCGTCGTAGGCCAGCGCGAGCTCGTGCCACGGGAACCCGGGCCAGTACGCGAGGTCGTCGCGCAGCCGCACCGGCGAAGGCACGATCGCGCCGAGCGGGTACCCCGGTCCGGCGAGGTTCCGCAGCTCGGCGGACAGGCGCACGAGCCGCTCGGTTCGGCGAACCGGATCGGTCACCACCTCGGATTCGATGTCGAGGCCGAACCCGTCGAACGCGTCGCCCCGCGGCGTGCGGAAGGCGAGCGCGTCGGCTACCCGCCGGCGATCGCTCGCCAGGTCTCGTAGCGCGGGCAGGTACCAGGCGACGATCTCGATCCCGGCGTCGTGTGCGGCGTCGACGAACGCGGCGGTGGCCTCGGGGAAGACGAACGACCCCGGGCGGTCGGCGTTCGACGTCTGCAGGAACAGCGTGCGCACGCCTCGGGCCGCCATGTCGGCCGCGGCGGCGGCGGGGTCGGCCCACGCGGCCTCGTCGTAGATGTCGACCCACATCCCTAGCCCGCGGAAAGGCCCGATGTTCGGGTTCGCCCGCAGGAGCGGCCCGGGCGTCGCGTCGCCCCGCCCACGGGGGACCACGAGGGTGACGAAGAGCGCGAGCGCGAGGACCGCGGCGACCGCGACCCCGGCGGCGCGCAGCGGCGCGCAGCGGTCGGTCATGACCCCTCCAGGGTATCGTCGCCCGCATGGAACTCGGCCTGGGGGGCAGGGCCGCGCTCGTCACGGCGGGGACGAAGGGTCTCGGGCGTGGCGCGGCGTACGCCTTGGCACGCGAGGGCGCGAACGTCCTGATCTGCGGGCGCAACGAACAACGGCTCGACGCTGCGATCGATGCCGCCCCGGCGGGCGGCGGGCGCGTCGAAGGGGTGGTCGCCGACGTCACCGACCTCAGCGAACCGGTGCGGCTCGTCGAGGAGACCGTCGCGCGATTCGGTTCGATCGACGTCCTGGTCGCGAACGCCGGTGGCCCGCCGAAGGCGCGCGCGCTCGAGGTGGACGACGCCGGGCTCCTCGCCGCGCTGAACGCCAACCTCCAGACCTCGATCCGGCTGGCGCTCGCGGCCGTGCCGCACATGCGCGCCGCGGGATGGGGACGGATCTGCTTCATCACCTCGAACGCCGTCAAGCAGCCGATCCCCGACCTCGCGTACTCGAACGTCGCGCGTACCGGCCTGTGGGCCTGGGCCAAGACAGCCGCCGCCGACCTGATCGGCGACGGGATCACGGTGAATCTGGTGTGTCCCGGACTCCACGAGACCGATCGCGTGAAGGAGCTGGGCCACACGGGCCGGCTCGGCGATCCCGAGGACTTCGGGCGGGTCGTGGCCTTCCTGTGTTCGGCACCGGCGGGCTACGTGAGCGGGACCGCCTTGCCGGTCGACGGCGCGGCTACGCTGGGGCTCCTTTGAACGAGCCGAGGAGGACCGTGGACGAGACGAATCGCACCGACGGGCTGGTCGACCGCTACTGGGACGAGCTGCTCGAGCTCGAACCGACGCTCGGAACATCGGTCGGTGACGAGCGCCACGACGATCGACTTCCCGACCCCGGCGAAGTGGGCCGGGCCGCGAGCGAGGCCGCGCACCGGGCGACCCTGGCCGAGGCGTCGACGATCGACCGGAGTGAACTCGACCCCTCGCGTCGTACAACGCTCGACGTGGCCGAGGCGATCGCCCGGCGCTTCCTCGCCGAGCTGGAACACCGGACCGACCGGCTGAGCGCCGCGAACCATCTGTGGGGGCCGGGTCAGATGCTCGGCGAGATCGCGTCCGTCCAGCAAGCCGACACGCCCGAGCGGCTGGAGCGGTACGAGGCGCGCCTCCGGGCGTTCCCCGCCTTCCTCGAGGCGTGGGCCGAGGTGGGCCGGGAAGGGGTGGCAACCGGCGTCACCGCCCCCCGGGTGGTGGCCGAGCGCACGATCGCCCAGATCGAACGCCTCCTCGCCCTGCCGGCGCACGAGTCCCCTGCGTTGATGCCCATCACGCACGACGAGGACCGATCGCGGATCGCGGCCATCGTCGGCGAGGTGGTCAACCCGGCGTACGAGGCGTTCCTCGGCGCGCTCCGGGAGTACCTCCCGCACGCGACGGAGTCGCTCGGGTTGTCGTCGCTGCCCGGCGGCGAGGCGATGTACGCGACCGCGATCTTGTCGTGGACCTCCCTCCCGCTCGACCCGCGCGAGTTGCACGACCTCGGGAACGCACGCTTCGACGCGATCGTGGATGAGCGCGACAGCGTCGCCGGAACACTGGGGTATGCGTCGTCGGCCGAGGCCCTGGCGGCCTATCACGCGACGGGCGCCGACACCGCCGAGAGCCCCGAAGCACTCGTCGCGATCGTCGAGGATCAGGTGCGGCGCAGTTGGGACGCGGCGGGCCCTTGGTTCGGCCAGCTCCCGTCGGCGAACTGCGAGGTGCGCGTGGTGGAAGCCTTCCGAGAAGCCGACTGTCCGATCGCGTTCTACAACCCCCCCACCGAGGACGGCTCGCGGCCGGGGGTGTACTACATCAATACCTACGACCTGCCCGGTCGTGAGCTCCACTCGATCCCGGGCGTGACGTTCCACGAGGCGAACCCCGGCCACCACTTCCAGGTCGCGCTCGAGCAGGAAGCGAACGACCTGCCGAAGCTCCGCCGGTTCGGCGGGATCCTCGCCGGGAGCGCGTTCACCGAAGGATGGGGGCTCTACGCCGAACGCCTGGCCGACGAGATGGGGCTCTACCTCGATGACTGGGAACGGCTCGGCATGCTCGAGAACCAGGCGCTTCGGGCGGCCCGCCTGATCACCGACACGGGGCTCCACGCGCTCGGGTGGGACCGCGAGCGCGCGATCGCGAAGCTTCAGGAGGGCGGTACCCCGCGGACCGACGCCGAGATCGAGATCGACCGCTACATCGCGATGCCCGCCCAGGCACTC
The DNA here is from genome assembly GCA_039933515.1 of Actinomycetota bacterium. Lineage (GTDB taxonomy): Bacteria > Actinomycetota > UBA4738 > UBA4738 > HRBIN12 > JAOUEA01. Next base: position 14,403 of record JBDTNY010000079.1, on the reverse strand, counting down.
AGCTACATGACCGGGATGATCGAGATCGAGAAAGCGCGCGCAGCCGAAGAGGCGAAGAAAGGGGCGGCATTCTCGCTGCCCGACTTCCACGACCGCCTGCTCGCGCTCGGCACGGTGCCGCTGCCGTCGTTGGCCCGCGAGTTCGGCTCCTAGGGCGCGGTCTCCCGGCGGCCTATCCTGGTCGCATCCCGACGGTCAGGAGAACATGGTGCAGGTCGACATCCAGTGCGGTCCCGCGTTCGCGTACGGCACGATCACGCTCCCGCCCGGAGGAGCGGTGGAGGTCGAGGCCGGCGCGATGGCCTCGATGACGGGCGGCGTCGAGATCGCCACGGCCTCGCGCGGCGGCGTCCTCGGCGGGCTGAAGCGCTCCGTGCTCGGGGGCGAGAGCTTCTTCATCAACACCTTTACGGCAGCGAGCGGTGGGACGGTGAGCGTGGCCGCGAAGCTCCCCGGCGATCTCGTGCACATGCCCCTGGACGGCGCGCAGAACCTGATGGTTCAGTCCGGCTCGTGGATCGCCAGCGATCCGGCGATCGACGTCGACACCAAGTGGGGTGGCGCGAAGACGTTCTTCGGCGGGGAAGGGCTGTTCCTGCTGCGCTGCACGGGCCAGGGCGACATGCTCGTCTCGAGCTACGGCGCGATGCTCGCCCAGGAGATCCCCGCCGGCACGACCTACGTCGTCGACACGGGGCACGTCGTCGCGTTCCCCGAGGGCATGACGTACGAGGTCCACAAGGCCGGGAATTGGAAGTCGGCGATCCTGGGCGCCGAAGGCTTGGTGACCGAATTCACCGGCCCGGGCAGGGTGTGGTTGCAGACGCGGAGCCCACAGGACCTGATCGGCTGGCTCAGCGCGAACATGCCCGCGAACCGCAACTAGTCCCCGGCGGGTTTCGCCGGGGCGCGAGCCGTCAGCAACAGGTACTCGATCAGCCCGCGCTCCCACAACAGGTCGACCTGCGACAGCATGAGCCTGACGGCGAGCGAGAAGCTCCGGTCGGCGCCGGCGTCGCCGCGCTCCAACCGGTCGCGCACGAACCTGAGTGCGGGCCCGATCACTCGCTCACCCACGGGCTCGGTCCGCACTTCGGTGAATCCCGCGCGCTCGGCCTTCTCGGTGATCACCGTCGCGGAGGCCGCCGCCTGCGTGCCCAGGCCCCAGGCACGCAGCTGCGAGAACGCCGCCACCATCTCGCGGGGACCACGCGGGTACCGCTGGGTCGCGATGTCCGACATCGTCAGCACGCCGCCGGGCCGCAGCACCCGCCGCGCCTCGGCGAAGAACCGGTCGCGGGAGGGGAAGTGGAACGCGGCCTCCACCGAGATCAGCCCGTCGAACGAGCCATCGCGGAACGGCAGGCGCGTCGCGTCCGCGTTCACGGCACGCGCGCCGGCCTCGACGAGCCGGGGCCCCCCCGCTCGCAGTTGGGAGAGGGTGATGTTGAGCGCCGTCAGGGACCGAGGCGATGCCACGGCCGCGATCACCGGGTCCTGCTCGGCGAGGCCGTCGCCGACGTCGAGCAGGTCGCCGCCGGCCGGCAGCGCGGTCGCGATCACCTCGACGAGCCGTCGGACCGCGACGGGCGCCTCGGCGGCGTCGCTCCCATCGCCCTCCCAGAGCCCCAGGTTCAGCCAGCCCGGCGCCAGCGCGAACGGGAAGTCGTCGCTCAGGCTGTCGTACACCGTGGCGGCGGGATTGCGGCCGTATCGAAGCATCGAGACCGCGTGCCGAAGGTGCGCGCGGGTCCACGTGGGTGTGGGCATCGGGTGAAGGATAGTGGGGGTAGGCTCGGGTCGTGGTCTACCAACGCAAGCTGGAGCACCTCCCTGGGTTCGCGATCACCGGAACGGAGCCGGCGCATCTCACCGTCCTCGTGACGGTCGTGGGCTCACGAGCCTCGGAGCTCGTGCCCGCGATCGAGCGGCTGGGTGGTCGGGCGCCCGTCGTCTCGGAAGGCATGGTGACCGCGGAGCTTCCCGAGGTGCTCGAGACGATCGAGTTCGTCCTCGGCGCCGTGGAAGCCCTGCCCGACCGCCGTGGTGGGGTCCACATGGGGAAAGTCACCGCGAACGACGACGCGGTGGGCGGACACCCCGGACGTGTCACCGTGGCCCTCGCCGGCCTGGCCGAGCCGGGCGAGACCCTGATCACGGGCGGCGTGATCGTCGAGATGGGCGACGGCGGGTTCGAACGGTTCAAGACCGGGTCGATGGGCGCCGCCGACCTCGACGCCTCCTCGTACGCGGTGTACTCGATCGTGCGCCGCCCGCCGCCTCCCTAGTCCGTGACGTCGACCGCGCGGCCGATCCACGCCGCGTGCCCGAGCGCATCGACCACCGCTCGAGCGAAGTTCCGGCGATCGATCTCGCGCCCTTCCCCTTTGCCGTCGACGGTGAGCGTGTAGCTGTCCCCGGTCTCCTCGTCCGTGAGCATCGGCGTCGCCACGACGGTCCACTCGAGGCCACTCGCGCGCAGCGTCACGAGCGCCCGACGATGCTCCTCGGACACGCCCGCGAACGGACCCGAGAGCGGGCGATCGTCGAACACCCGGGCGTTGGCAGTGATGACGAGCCGGGAGGGTCCGGTCGACTCCATGGCGGCGACGAGGACGGCCACCGCGTCGGAGTAGGCCGTCCCTGGATCGTTGCCCACCGGGCCCATCACCGAGAGGACGGCCTCGGCGCCCTCGAGCGCCCGAGCCACCGCCTCAGCGTCACGCGCGTCGCCCGTGACGGTACCGACCCCCGGCCCCAGCGGGGGGTCCGGGGGGCGCCGCACCACCGCCGTCACCTGATGGCCGCGCGCGAGCGCCTCGGCCACCACTCCGCGGCCGGTTCGGCCGCCCGCCCCGAACACCGTCACGTTCACGCGACGGACCCTACCGCCTCCCCGGCGGCAGCGTCCCGCAACGCGATCGCGAGCACATCCCGCACGTCCTCGGCCACGTGGAACGTCATCTGCTCGCGTACCTGGTCGGGTACGTCGTCCAGCTCGCCTTCGTTCCTCTTGGGCAGGATCACCTCGCGCAGCCCGGCGCGATGCGCGGCGAGCACCTTCTGCTTCACGCCGCCGATGGGGAGCACGCGTCCTTGGAGCGTGACCTCGCCGGTCATGCCCACGATCGGCCGCACGGGCTGCCCGGTCAGCAACGACACGAGCGCAGTCGTCATCGTGACGCCGGCGCTCGGACCGTCCTTCGGGACCGCCCCGGCAGGCACGTGCACGTGGAACCGGCCCTTGAGCCGCTCGGGATCGATCCCCAACTCTGCCGCGTGCGAGCGCACGTAGCTGAGCGCGATCTGTGCCGACTCCTTCATCACGTCACCGAGCTGGCCCGTGAGCGTCAGGCCCTCCCCCTCGTCCTCGCGACTCGCCTCGATGAACAGCACGTCGCCCCCGGTGCCGGTCACCGCCAGGCCAGTGGCCACGCCGGGCACGGCGGTCCTCTCCGCCGCCTCGAAGAAGAACTTCTGACGACCGAGGTACGTGCGGACGTCGTCGGCATCGATCGTTACGGGCGGCTCGACCTCCCCAGCAGCCACCTTGGTCGCGACCTTGCGCAGCGCCTTGCCGAGCTCCCGCTCGAGGTTGCGGACGCCGGCCTCGCGCGTGTGATCCCCGACGATCGCGCGCAGGGCTTCGTCGGTGAAGACGACCTCGTCCTCACGCAGGCCGTTGCGCTCGACCTGGCGCCCCACCAGGTGGTGCTTCGCGATCGCGACCTTCTCGTCCTCGGTGTAGCCGTCGATCCGGATGACCTCCATGCGGTCGAACAGCGGACCGGGGATCGTCTCCGCGACGTTCGCCGTCGTGATGAACAGCACCTCGGACAGGTCGAGATCCACGTCGAGGTAGTGGTCCCGGAACGTGTGGTTCTGAGCGGGGTCGAGCACCTCGAGCAGAGCGCTCGAGGGGTCGCCACGCCAGTCCGCGCCGACCTTGTCGATCTCGTCGAGCATCATCACCGGGTTCTTCGTGCCGGCGTCCTTGAGGGCCCGCACGATGCGGCCGGGCAACGCACCGACGTAGGTGCGCCGGTGCCCGCGGATCTCTGCCTCGTCGTGGATCCCGCCGAGCGAGACCCGCACGAACTGCCGCCCGAGGGCGCGCGCGACCGACTCACCGAGCGAGGTCTTGCCGACACCCGGGGGCCCGACCAGCGTGAGGATCGCGCCTGAGCCGCGACCGGTGGCCTCGCCCATGCCGCGCTCCTGGCGAAGCTTGCGCACGGCCAAGTACTCGAGGATCCGGTCCTTCACGTCCTCGAGGCCCTCGTGGTCCGCGTCGAGTACGGAGCGAGCGGCTGGGATGTCCAGGTTGTCCTCGGAGCGTGTGGACCACGGCAGCTCGGTCATCCAGTCGAGGTACGTGCGGATCCATCCGTACTCCGGCGACTGCTCGGAGCTGCGCTCGAGGCGCCCGAGCTCGCGCTCAGCCTCCTTGCGCACGTCTTCAGGCATGCCGGCATCCTCGATCTTCGTGCGGTACTCGCCGACGACGTCTTCCTCGCCGTCCTCGCCGAGCTCCTTGCGGATCGCGGTCATCTGCTCGCGCAGCAGGAACTCCCGCTGGCGCTTCTCCATGCCCTCGCTGACTTCGGTGCGGATCTTGTCCTTGAGCTCCAGATCGGCGAGCACGCTCTTTGCCCATTCCACCACGCGCTCGAGGCGCATCTCGACGTCGAGGGTCTCGAGCACCTCGATCTTCTGCTCGAGGGAGAGGTCGGGGGAATAACCGGCAGTGTCGGCGATCTGACCCGGGTCGGCGATCCCACGCAGGAACTCCGCGACCTGGGGCACGCCCCGGGCCTCCACGATGTTCTCGACGACGGCGCGGTATTCACGGGCGAGTTCCTTGGCCCGGACCGTCGGCTCGGTCTCTTCGACCGGTTCGACCTGAACCCACACCGCGTCGCCGGTGCCGGGCACGCCGACGCCGACCACCGCCCGGTGCAGGCCGCGGATCACGAGCGCCTCGGTGCCGTTACGGAGCGCGCCGACGTCCTCGATCGTCGCGACCGTGCCGACCCGCGCGTACCGGCCGTCGGTGCGCGGCAGCAGCAGCAGGCGGCGGTCGTCCCCGGCGGCGCTCGCGGCGTCGACGGCGGCGCGCGCCTCGTCGGACTCGATCGTGAGGGTGATGACCATCCCCGGCAGCACGACGCCGGTGGTCAAGGGCAGCAGCGGAAGGGCGTAGGTGTCGATCTCGGGCGTCACGTTTGGCTCCTCTGGTCGGGACGTGCATCTCCAAGAACGGCAGAGCCCGCCGATCATATTCCCAATGTGTAATCGCGATTACCTGATGCTGAGGGCGTAAGCTCCGGTGCCCTTGGGCTCACTCGGCGTCGGTGGTGGGCAGGCCGGCCGCCTCCCAGGCGTCCATGCCACCCACCACGGTCATGACGCGCTCGCGACCCGAGGCGACGAGCAGGCTCGCCGACACGCTCGAGCGGAATCCGCTCCCGCACACCACCGCCAGCGGCCGGGTGCCGTGATCGGGGACATCGTCGAGGCGCGAGCCCAGCTCGGCCCCCGTGACGAAGGTCGCGCCCTCCACATGGCCCTGCGCCCATTCCGTGGGCTGCCGCACGTCGAGCAGGTCCACCTCGCCGGCCGCCATCGCGCGGCCGAGGTCGCGGACCGAGATCTGGCCGAGCCAGGCCACGTCGCGTCCGGAGGTGCGCCACGCCTCCATCCCGTCGGCGAGCCAGCCCACCGGCGCCCGGTACCCGATCCGCAGGAGATCCCACGTGGCGACCATCAGATCCTGGGGTCGGTCCAGGACCAGGAGCACGTCGGCGCCCTCCGGCACGACCGTCCCCGCCCACGTCGGGAAGGAGCTTCCCACCGCCACGTTGAACGATCCGGGGACGTGCCCACCCGCGAACGACTCGGGCTGCCGCCCGTCGAGGACCACCGCGCCGCCGTCGCGGCGCTTCTCGAACGCGGTGGCGCCGAGAGCCGGCGGTTCGGGGATCGCGCCCACCGCTTCGGGACCGGCCAGGTTCTGGCCGCGCATCCGACGCCAGTACGGCGGTACCGCCGGCAGGTTCGTGAGGTCCAGGCAGTCGCGCACGAAGACGTCGGCCGAGGCGATCCGGGCCAGGATCGGGTTCGTGCGACGCTCGTAGCCAACCGTCGTCGAGAGCCGCTGCCCGATGTTCCCGCCGCAGAGGGAGCCGGCGACGTGCGTCGGGAAGACCTCCACGTGGTCGGGGAGCGTCAGGATCTTCGTCCGGAGCGTCTCGCACATCGCGGCCGCGCCTCCGCGTGTCTCCTCGGCGCCGCCCAGAAGGTCCGGTCGCGCGACGTCGCCCACCAGTAGCGCACCGCCCGAGAGCAGAACGGCCGGATCCTCGCCGATCGACCGATCGCGGATCAGGAGGCTCACGTGCTCGGGGGTGTGGCCGGGCGTGTGCAGCACCTCGAACGCGACGTCGCCCATCTCGACGAGCTCGCCGTCGCCGACCGGGCGGTGGTCGTAGCCGAACTCCCCCGCCGCCGAGCCGAGCACGGTGACGTCGGGCACGTGCCGCACGATCTCGGAGATCCCGGACAGATAGTCGTTGTGGCCGTGCGAGTCGATCACGTAGCCGATCCGCAGACCCCGGGAACGTGCGGCCGCGAGGTAGACGCGGACGTCACGCTGCGGGTCCAGGATCAGGGCCTCGCCCGAGGACTCGTCGCTCACCAGGTAGGACGCATGGCCGAGGCTCTCGAGGTGGAACTGCTCGAGGCGCATCAGACAACCGACCCTGGCCGGCCCCGGTCGGTCACGATCGGCAGCTGGTGTCTCGACCAGGCCACCATCCCGCCCGACACGTTGTGCGCGTCGACGCCGTTCGACCTGAGGAGGCGCACAGCGGCGCGGCTTCGGTTGCCGCTCCGGCAGATCACGGCCACGGGGCGGTCGCGGCCGGGCGAGCTGACCTTGCCGGCGAGCGCCGACAGGGGCACGTGAACCGCGCCTTCGATGTGGCCGGCCTTCCACTCGTCGGAGTCCCGCACGTCGAGCACCACCATCCCCCCCGGCGGTCATCCAGCGTGGCGGGATCGATCCCGCGATTGTCACGTCCGAACATCACCCATCATCCCCTCATCAGCACATCGAACAACGTGTACGACCCCACCGATAGCACGAGCAGGGCGAACGCGCGCGAGAGCGTCCCGGCCGACACTCGCGATCCCGCGCACTGGCCCACGAACGCACCGACCACGCCCCCGGCCGCGAACGCGGCAGCCACGGCCATGTCCACCGAGCCCATACCCAGATGGGCGAGGAACCCTGCACCCGCGTTCGCCGAGATCACGACGAGCGAGGTGCCGATCGCGGCCTGGGTCGGCACCCCGACGAGCAGCACCATGGTCGGGACGATCAGGAATCCGCCGCCCACCCCGAAGAGCCCGGTGAGGACCCCGAGCCCGGCCCCCGCGGCGAGCACCTGCGGCAGCCGATCGCCGATCCTTCGCTCGCGGACGTCGACGGCGGGGCCGCCGGACAAGGGGACGACGGTCGGGATGACCGTCCCTCCTCGCCGCCACATCCCCACCGCTGCCACGACCATCAAGACCGCCAACCCGCCGAGCACTACACCCTCGTCGACCCGGTGGTTCAACCATGCTCCGGCGAACGAGCCGAGCACGCCGACGCCCGCGAACGCGAGCGCGGTGCGTATCCAAACGGTCCCGGCGCGCACATGCGCCCACGCGGCGGTCGCTGCCGTGATGCCCACGACCAGGAGCGAGGTCTGGATCGCCTCGCGCAAGGGGAGACCCAGCCCGTAGACGAGGGCCGGCACCGCGAGGATCGAGCCGCCCCCACCGAGCGCGCCCAGCGCCACGCCGATCAACAGCCCGAAGAGGATCGCGAGCGGCAGGTCGGTCATGCGAGCTGCAGGAACAAGCGCTGGATCTCGTCGGGGCCGAGGCCCTCCGCCTTCGCCGCGTCCTCATCGCGGAGGCACGCTGTGAGGTTCGCCACCAGGAACTGCACGCCCGCGCGCTCCAGGGCCCGCGTCGCCGCCGCCATCTGGCGGGCAACGTCACGGCAGTCGCGACCCTCGTCGAGCATCTTCTCGACGCCCGCGATCTGACCCTGCACGCGGTGCAGGCGGTTCACCACGGAACGGATCTCGCTCTCTTGGATCTCCATCGGCCCTCCAGTCCGGTATTGACACCGTCCGAACATTATACCCCTGGGGGTATCTGGAGAGCCACCGGCTCCCTGCGTTCATCGTGGCGGCCAGGGCGAGCACGATGGTGCCCGCGATCTTCCAGGATCCCATCGCGGGCCACCGTACGGCGGGCGGACCCACCGGGAAAGCCCACCGCAAGAAGCCGCAAGGCTCCGCTCGCGGTGATGCGCGCAGAGCTTCACCATTGCCCTCGTGGCCCGGTAGATTGGTCCACTTGACCTCTCCTATCATCCGGACCGAACAGATCACGAAGCGCTTCGGCGACGTCGAGGCGCTCAAGGGCATCGACCTCGAGGTCGAGCGCGGCACCGTGCTCGGCATGCTCGGCCCCAACGGTGCCGGGAAGACCACGGCGGTCAGGATCCTGACCACGCTCCTGCTGCCTACCTCGGGGCGCGCCGAGGTCGACGGACTCGACGTGGTCCGCGACGCCGAGGAGCTGCGGTTCCGGATCGGCCTGGCCGGGCAGAGCGCTGCGGTCGACGAGAACCTGACCGGCCTCGAGAACCTCGTGATGGTCGGCCGCCTTTACCATCTGCCTCGAGCCGAGGCGCGTCGGCGCGGCGGGGAGGTGCTGGAGCGCTTCGGGCTTTCCGACGCCGCCGACCGCACCGCGAAGACCTATTCGGGCGGCATGCGCCGCCGGCTCGACCTCGCGGCAAGCCTGGTGGGCCGGCCAGACGTGCTCTTCCTCGACGAACCCACGACCGGGCTCGACCCGCGCAGCCGGATCGACGTGTGGGCGTTCATCCGGGAGCTCCAGAGCGAGGGCACCACGTTGCTCCTCACCACCCAGTACCTCGACGAGGCCGATCAGCTCGCAGACCGCATCGCCGTGATCGATCTGGGTACGGTCATCGCCGAAGGCACGTCCGACGAGCTGAAGGACCGGATCGGCGGCGAGGTGCTCGAGCTCCACGTCGAGGATCGAGGCGAGACCGACCGCGCGGTGACCGCCCTGTCCGGGGTGGGCGCTGGCGAGCCGAATGTCGATGCCCAACAGGGCCGCATCCGAGTGCCGGTCGGCGACGCCGGCCCCACCGTGCTCCTCGAGAGCGTCCGTCGCCTCGACGAGGCCAAGATCGTGCTCTCCGACATTGCCCTGCACCGACCGACCCTCGACGACGTGTTCCTCTCGCTCACCGGGCGCTCAGCCGAGGACGGCGAAGACCCCGAGATCGCCCTCACGAAGAGCCGCCGCCGCAAGGGAGGGAGTCCGTCTTGAGCACCGCCGTGCGATCGCCCACCGCCCGACGAGGACCGCAGACCGCCTCGGCCCGTATCCAGATCGCCGTCGCGGACGGCCTGATCGTCGCGCAGCGGAACCTGCTCTCGATCACGCGCGTGCCCACCGTGTTGATCTTCGAGCTCGTGCAGCCCGTCATGTTCGTCCTGCTGTTCCGGTTCATCTACCAGAACCAATTCGCGAGCCTGCCCCCGGGGCTGGATTACGTGCAGTTCCTGATGCCGGGGATCTTCGTGCAGAACGCGATCTTCGGGTCCACCACCACCGCGGTGGGCCTCGCCGACGACCTGAAGAAGGGACTGCTCGACCGGTTCCGCTCGCTGCCCATGGCGCGATCGGCGGTGCTCGCCGGCCGCACCACGTCCGACCTCGCGAAGAACTTCCTGCTCGTGCTGATCGTCATGGTGATCGGGTACCTCGTCGGGTTCCGGTTCACCCGGGGGATCCCGTCGGCCCTCGGCCTCGTGGTCCTCGTGATGGCGGTGGGGTTCGTGTTCTCGTGGGTGTCCGCGTGCGTGGGCCTCGCGCTGAAAGAGGTCGAGGCCGTGCAGGCGGCGGTCTTCACCCTCGTGTTCCCCGTCGTCTTCGTGAGCTCCGCGTTCGTGCCGGTCGCGGGGATGGCGTCGTTCCTGCAGCCCGTAGCACGTGGCAATCCGGTCACGGTCTGGTGCAACCTCGCGCGGTACCTCGCGAACGGAAACCTCGGGATCATGGATCCGGTCACGAAGCTTCCGATCGACACGTTCGAGGGGCTGCTCTTGAAGTCCGCCCTCTGGATCGTCGGCCTGCTGATCGTCTTCGTGCCGGTCGCGATCGCCCTGTATCGCAAGCTCGACTGAATCCGGCCGCCGGTCGGGAACACGTACGGTGTAAGCGCGGTTGCACCCCCCGAGGGCGAGACGCCCCGCAGCCACCCGCTGGAAGGAGCCACGCCTGTGCTGGGGTTCGAAGGTGAGAACGCCCGCGAGAAAGTCATCGTGCTGCTCACGATGTGCTTCGCACTCGCGATGGCGATGCTCGACAACACCGTCGTCAACGTCGCGATCCCCCGGATCCAGACCGAGCTCGGCGCGAGCGTCTCAGCGATCCAATGGATCATCGACGGCTACGTACTGGCGTTCGCGTCGCTGCTGCTGACCGGCGGCATCGCCGGCGACCGCTACGGACGCAAGAAGGTGTTCCTGACCGGACTCGCGATCTTCACCGCAGCCTCATTCCTGTGCGGTGTCTCGTCGTCGCCGGGCCAGTTGATCGCGTTCCGCGCGCTCCAGGGCGTGGGCGCCGCGTTCCTGATGCCGGGCACCCTGTCGATCCTCACGGTGACGTTCCCCCCGCACGAGCGGGCGAAGGCGATCGGACTGTGGGCCGGGGTGAGCGGGATCGCGCTCGCGCTCGGACCGACGCTCGGCGGCTACATGGTCGAGCACATCGGCTGGGAATCGGTGTTCTTCCTGAACGTGCCGATCGGGATCGTGGCCTTCCTCGTGGCGATGCGCACGGTGACGGAATCACGCTCCGACGAGGCGCGCGAGCTCGATATCCCCGGGCTGTCTCTCGGCACGTTCGGACTGCTGTCGCTCACCTACGGCCTGATCGAGGCGAACCAGAAGGGCTGGTCCGACGTCGCGATCGTGGGCTCGCTTGTCGCCGCCGCCGTCTTCCTGGGCGCCTTCTTCTGGTGGGAGCACCGCAACCCCAAGGCGATGATGCCGTTGGCGTTCTTCCGGATCCCAGCGTTCTCCGCGGGCAACGCGGTGGCGTTCTCGGTCTCGCTCGGGATGTTCTCGATCTTCCTGTTCGTGAGCCTGTACCTGCAACAGATCCGCGGGTACACGCCCTTCCAGGCGGGCCTCCGGTTCCTGCCGATGACCCTGATGATCATCGTGACGGCGCCGCTGGCCGGAAAGTACGCCCAGCGCCACGGCTCGAAGATCCCGATGACATGGGGCCTGACCCTGATGGGCATCGGGCTGATGGCCCTCACGCAGATCCAGGTCGACACGCCCTATGCCTTCATCGGGGTCCTGTTCCTGATGCTCGGCCACGGCATGGGCTCGACGATGGCGCCGATGACCGCCGCCGTGATGGGCGCGGTCGGGCCGCAGCGCGCGGGTCTGGGCTCCGCGATGACGAACACGAGTCGCGAGGTCGGGGGTGTGCTCGGGATCGCCCTGCTCGGCACGATCTTGTTCTCGAAACTCTCGGCCACGATCGCCCCGCTCCTCGCCGGCGGCCGGCTCTCCGCGGCCCAGCAGTCGGCGATCGTCGCGCAGTCGGGGCACGGCGCGGTCACGCCGGACTTCCTGACGGCGCTCGGACTCACGCCTGCGCAGCAGGCCGGCGTCTACGAGGCGTTCCGGACCTCCTACATGGCGGGGTTCCACCGGGCGCTGCTCGTGGCGTCGCTGATCCTGTTCACGGCCGCGTTCGTGGCCAACCGGTTCATCCCGGGCCGACGCTCGACCGTGCACCTGGGGGGCGCGCCCGAGGGCGAGCGCGTCGCGCTCGAGGTCTAGCCAGAAGGAACCGACGTGGAGCGGGCGCTGCACATCGTGACCGTGGTGCTGGGCGTGACCGTCGTGATCGCCACCGTGGCGTCCGCGATCAAGACCGTGATCCTGCCGCGATCCGCGTCGGCCGTGATCACCCGGCTGGTGTTCCTGACGGTCAGGCGGGTGTTCCTGGTGATCGCGCCGCCCTCGGCCACCTACGAACGTCGCGACCGCGTGCTCGCGTTGTACGCCCCGGTCGGGCTGCTCGCGGCGCTCGCCACGTGGCTCGGTCTCACGGCGCTCGGGTACACCCTGATCTACTGGGGCCTGGAGGACATGTCCTGGGCGCGGGCGTTCGAGCTGTCGGGGTCCTCGCTCCTCACGCTCGGGATCGCGGGCCCGATCGAGGTCGGGACGACGGCCCTCGTGTTCACGGAGGCCGCGCTGGGGCTCTTCCTGCTGGCGCTGTTGATCACCTACCTGCCCAGCATCTACGCGGCCTTCTCGCGGCGAGAGATCGGGGTCACCTCCCTCGAGGTGCGGGCGGGGTCGCCCCCCTCGGGCCGGGAGATGGTGTGGCGCTACCACGCCCTCGACCGGATGGACGAGCTTCGCCGGGTCTGGGAGGACTGGGAGCGGTGGTTCCTCGACGTCGAGGAGACGCATACGTCCTTCCCGGCGGTCGTGTTCTTCCGGTCGCCGCAGGCGGACCATTCGTGGGCGACGGCGGCCGGCGCCGTGCTCGACGGCGCCGCGCTCACCCTGTCGACCGTCGACGTGCCGCGCGACGTGCAGGCCGAATTCTGCCTGCGCGCGGGCTATCTGTGCCTGCGCCGCGTGGCGGACTCGTTCCGCGTCCCCTACGACCCAGACCCGCGGCCCGACGACCCGATCTCGGTGCGGCGCGACGAGTGGGACGAGGCGGTGCGCTCCCTCGAGGAAGCGGGCGTGCCGCTCAAGGCCGACCGGGAACAGGCATGGCGCGACTTCGCGGGCTGGCGCGTGAACTACGACACCGTGCTGCTGGCCGCGTGCGACCTCGTGTCGGCGCCGGACGCACCATGGTCGTCGGACCGCGCCGGCGACCGATCCTTCCGCGGCCGGATCTTCGGTCGCGCCCCGGCCCGATCTCGCGAGCGCGCGCAGGCGCGGGACTCGGCGCCGCGAGGCCGTCCCGAGCGGCCGTAGGCTGCGTCGGGCGCAGCGTCAGCGCAGGAGACGGTCCATCCGCCGGTCGCTCAGGCGCTTGCCCCCGGTCTGGCAGATGGGGCAGTAGACGACCTCATGCGACTCGTAGCTGACCCGCCGGAGATCGTCACCGCAGACGGGGCACGGCTCCCCCGCGCGGTTGTGCACGATGAAGTGGTCGCCGAGCTTGGTCGGCAGGCCCCCCGAGCGCTTGCGCTCCACCTCAAGGGCATCGTCGAGCACCCCGTGCAGCGCATCGACCAGCCGTTCGCGTTGTCCGTCGTCGAGCTTGCCGAGCGACGCGAACGGCGAAAGCTTCGCGCGGTGCAGCGCATCGTCGCTGTACCCACGGCCGACCCCGGCCACAGTGCGCTGGTCCCGCAAGATCGTGTGCACGCGCCGCGTGTCGTGGCCCTCGCGGAAGAGGGCGTCGGCCTCGGAGCTGAGGGCCTCGGGGCCGAGCTTCGCGAGCGGGCCGTCATCGCCGGCGGCGAGCACCCACCAGCCAGCCTTGCGCTGTGTGCCGAACTCCTTCACGAGCACGCTCGGGCGGTCGGCGGCGCAGATCCGCAGCACCGAGCCGCGCGGCTTCGTCATCTTCGGGGGTGACTCGACATCGACCCGGCCGCCCTGTGAAAGGTGCGCGAGGACGCGCAGCCCCTCGTCCAGCTCGATCACCACGAACTTCCCCCGCCTGCCGACCCGTTCGATCGTGCGGCCCAGTGCCTCGTCGGGCCGGGGCGCGAACGTCTTCAGCGACGAGAACTGCATCAGGTCGAGCTTCTCGAGCGTCGCCTCCCGGAGCACCTCGTCGAGCCGCTCGGCGAGCGCCTGCACCTCGGGCATCTCGGGCATCGTGACTCCCCTATCCCAGCAACGCCGCCGCGGCCCGGCCGACGATCTCGATGCACTCATCGATCCGGTCCCGGTGCGTGCGATGGCTCACGATGCACGCGCGGAGCACGTAGCGCCCGTGGATCATCGTGCTCGACAGGAACACGCGCTTCGACGAGTTGATCCGCGCAAGGAAGGCCTTCTGCGTTTCGTCGTCGGCGCCGGCCAAGCGGAACGGGATCACCGTGAGCTGCGGCTCCCAGCAGAGCTCGATCCGGGGGTCGTCTCGGAACGCGTCAGCCAGGTGCCCGGCGAGGTCGAGCTTCTCGTCGAGCGCTTCCCGGAAGGCCGCCACACCGTGCAGCCTCAGCGGCATCCAGACGCGGAGGCCACGCCACTCGCGCGAGAGCTCGGCCGAGTGCTCGCTGTAGTTCGGCAGCTC
>JBDTNY010000078.1:0-24102 GCA_039933515.1 Actinomycetota bacterium | reverse complement strand
GCTCGCAGATGGTGAACCTCGCCACGATGCCCCACGTCCTGATCGCCGGCGCCACGGGCACCGGCAAGTCGAGCCTCGTCAACTGCTTCATCACGTCGCTCCTGATGCGCACCACGCCCGACGACGTCCGCCTCGTGCTGGTGGACCCCAAGCGCGTGGAGCTGAGCCACTTCGCCGAGGTCCCGCATCTTCTGAGCCCCGTGATCGTGCATCCGAAGCGCGCCGCCGAGGCCCTCCAATGGATCTGCCGTGAGATGGAGATGCGCTACGAGATGCTCGCGACCGTCGGCGTCCGCGACATCGATGGCTACGAGGAAGGCCTCAAGGCGGGAACGCTCCGCCTCCCCGTCGGCCACGAGCACAAGTACGAGCACATGCCGTTCATCGTGGTGGTGATCGACGAGCTCGCCGACCTGATGATGATCGCGCCTCGCGACGTCGAGGACGCTATCTGCCGGATCGCCCAGATGGCCCGGGCCGTGGGGATCCACCTCGTCGTCGCGACCCAGCGCCCGAGCGTCGACGTGGTCACGGGCCTGATCAAGGCCAACATCCCCAGCCGGATCGCGCTCATGACGTCGAGCCAGGCCGACAGCCGCGTGGTCCTCGACATGAACGGCGCCGAGAAGCTCGTGGGTCACGGCGACATGCTCTTCGCCCCCGCGAACGCCTCCAAGCCCACACGCCTCCAGGGCGCCTGGGTCACCGAGACGGAGATCCACGGGATCACGGACTTCATCCGGACGCAGCGCGAGGTCGTGTACGAGCAGACGACGGAAGGTCTCGGTCGCCCGCCCACGGAGGCCGAGATGGCGGGCGGGATCGGCGGCGGCATGAGCGGCGACGACGACGACCTGCTCGCGCAGGCCGCCGAGCTCGTGATCCGGTCGCAGCTCGGTTCGACCTCGATGCTGCAGCGCAAGCTGAAGGTCGGGTTCGCCCGCGCCGGGCGTCTGATGGATCTCCTGGAGGATCAGGGCGTGGTCGGCCCCGGTCAGGGATCGAAGGCTCGCGACGTGCTCCTCACGCTCGACGAGTGGGAAGAGCGCCGAACCGCATAGCGATAGGCCCCGCCCTACAAGGCGCCGACGCGCCGAGCGACCTGGAACAGGGTGTCGGCGTGCTGCTGCGGATCGATCATGACGTTGCCGGCGGACCCCACCTGGCGCCGCCAGTAGGTGTAGATGCCCTCGTGGTCCCAGCCGCGGGAGAGCGCGTTCTTGTAGCCGCGGACGATCTCGCTCCCGCACCAGATCGCGCCCGGGGCGACCATGAACCCCCCGCGGCGCCCGTCGATCGAGAGCCAGTAGCCGCCCACGAGCCCCCACCGCCCGTCGTCGAGCTGCCCCGACACGATCAAGAATCGCACGGGCCCCTCAGCGAGGGTCCCCGGCGTGGTGACCGGGTCGGTCATCGGGCCCAGCGGCGAGGGGCACGCGTCGCTCCAGCTCGGGGTGGTCACCATGGGGTCCGTTCGATCGCGGTCATCAGCCATGTCTGGAGCGTAGTCACCCGTTCGGGGCGCCGCTGCGGGCGAAGGGCTAGTTCTTCCGGTCCCGGCCCTAGGCCGTCGGGCGCCCCCCGGCGAGATCCTCGACCGTGATGGCCCACCGCTCGTGATCGCGCCACTCGCCTGCGACCTTCAGGTACCGGGGAGACAGGCCCTCGAGCCGGAACCCGGCACCCTTCATCAGCGCGATCGACGCGGTGTTCTCGGGCTGGATGTTCGCCTCGACGCGGTGCAGGCCCAGCGGGCCGAACGCGTGCGCGAGCAGCAGGGAGAGGCCCTCGCGCATGTAGCCCTGGCCGGCGTAGGGCGCGAAGGCGTAGCACCCGAGGTAGGCGTTGCAGAACGGCCCGCGGAAGATCTGACCCAGGTGGTGGGTCCCCGCGATCGCGCCGTCCTCGTTGCGGCAGACGAGCACGCGCTCGTCGGTGGGTGTATGCGCGCGGCGCAGCAGCGCCGCGTAGGACTGACCGTCGCGCGGCGCATGGACCCAGGAGCCGTGCAGGTCGCGGCTCGCGTGCACGAGCTCGATGAAGCGATCACGGTCGGCCGCGGTGGGGCGGCGCAGGTGCACGACCTGGCCGCGCGGCAACGACGGCTTGGTCACGAGGACCGGGGCCCGGCCGACGCGGAGGCCGCCTCTTGGCGCGCGAACGCGGTCTCGATCACCCTGACGGCGCTCGCGCGATCTTCGTAGCCGTCGGTCGCGACCTTGTGGCCCTCGAGGTCCTTGTACACCTGGAAGAAATGCTCGATCTCGTTCAGCAGCGGCAGCGGGAGCCCGCCCAGGTCGCCGATGTGGGACCACATCGGGTCGCGGAGCGGCACGCAGAGGATCTTCTCGTCCTCGCCCTTCTCGTCCTGCATCCGGAACAGGCCGACGGGCCTTGCCCGTATCCTGCAGCCCGGGAAGGTGGGCTCACCCACGAACACGAGCGCATCGAGCGGATCCCCGTCGCCTCCGAGCGTGCCCGCGATGTACCCGTAGTCGGCCGGGTACTGCATCGACGTGAAGAGCATCCGGTCGAGGAAGATCTCGCCGGTCTCGTGGTCCTGCTCGTACTTGTTCCGTGACCCCTTGGGGATCTCGACCACGATCGTGAGCACCTCGGTTCCTGGCATGCGGTCGAGTGTAGCCGCTGCGGTCCGCGCTATCCTTGGCGACGACCCCATGGCCCGACCGCTGCACGACGTCACGATCGGGGTCGGCCCGGCGCTCCGGAAGGCGCGGGAGCATCGGGGGCTCACGCTCGATGAGGCTGCCCGCGATACGAGGCTCCGGACCGATCTCCTCACGGCGCTCGAAGACGAAGCCTTCGACGCGCTGCTCGGCGACGTCTACGTCCGCGGGGCGCTCCGCACGTACGCGCAGTACCTCGGGCTGAATCCCGACAAGGTGGTGGCCGCCTACGCCCGGCACGCCGAGGCGCCGGAGCCGTTGCCCGTGCCGCAGAAGATGGGCCGCATCGAGCTCGCGATGGCGGCCGCCCGGATCCGCGACAGCCAGAAGTTCCTGATGGGTGTCGCACTCGGGCTGCTCGTGATCCTGCTTGCGGTCGGACTGCTCGCTCGCGACAACGGCACGCCGCCGCCGGCCGCCATCCCGACGACGGCGGCATCCGCCCCTCCCGAGGGTCGCGCGATCGTGGCGATCTTGATCGCACAGCGCGACGCCTCGGCGACGGTCACGGTCGACGGGGTCCCCGAGACGTTCGCGATGGCCCGTGGCGAGACCCGCTCGTTCAGTGCCGTCGACGACCTCACGATCGAGCTTGGGGACGGCGGGTCGGTCCAGGTGTTCTTGAACGGGAAGGACCTGGGCGCCCCGGGAGAGCCCGGCCAGGGATGGTCCGACACCTACACCTTCGATCCGGAGGCGAGCTCATCGCCGGGGGCCTGAGAGCGGAGATCGTCGCGGTCGGCACCGAGCTCCTGCTCGGCCAGATCGCGAACACGAACGCGCGGTGGATGTCGGAGGAGCTGGCCGCGGTCGGCGTCGACGTGCTCTTCCACTCCGTCGTGGGCGACAACCTCGAGCGGATAGAGGCGACGATCCGCGCGGCGGGCGACCGGGTCGACGTGGTGCTGGTCACGGGGGGCCTCGGCCCTACCGGCGACGACATCACGCGCGACGCGATCGCGTCGGTGATGGGGGTGACGATGGTCCGCCATCCCGAGCTGGAGTCGATGCTGCGCGAGAAGTTCGTCGCGTATGGCCGAACGATGCCCGAGAGCAACCTGCGCCAGGCCGACGTACCCGAGGGGGCGCGCTACCTCGTGCCCGGCCGGGGGACGGCGCCCGGGCTGGTCGGGACGCTTCCCGGCGGCACGGTCCTCTATGCGATGGCGGGCGTGCCCGCAGAGATGCGCGAGCTCATGCGTGGGGTCGTGTTGCCCGAGCTCGCCGCCCGAGCGGGTCCTGCCGTGCTGAGGTCCAGGGTGATCCGCTGCGCCGGGATCGGTGAATCCGCGCTCGCCGAACGGCTCGACGACCT
The DNA here is from genome assembly GCA_039933515.1 of Actinomycetota bacterium. Taxonomy (GTDB): domain Bacteria; phylum Actinomycetota; class UBA4738; order UBA4738; family HRBIN12; genus JAOUEA01. Next base: position 20,100 of record JBDTNY010000078.1, on the reverse strand, counting down.
GTTCGTCGCGAGCGGGAATCCGAGCGTGGCCTATCTGGCCTCCGGCGGTGAGGTCAAGGTTCGCTTGACCGCGAAGGCGCCCACGGCCGAGGACGCCGACGAGCTCCTGCGGCCCCTGGTCGACGAAGTGGTCGCCCGCGCGGGGGACGACGTGTTCTCCAGCGTGGGTACGTCGCTCGAGGAGGCGATCGGAGGTCTCCTGGAGCGGTCGGGGCGCACGATCGCGACCGCCGAGTCGCTGACCGGAGGCGGGATCGCGAAGCGGGTGGCGAGCGTCCCTGGGGCATCCTCGTACTTCCGCGGCGCCGCCGTCGCCTACCACCCCGAGGTCAAGCAGGCGGTGCTGGGCGTTCGGGCCGAGACGATCGCGGCCGAGGGGGTGGTGAGTGAGGCGTGTGCTCGAGAGATGGCCGCCGGGGCCCGGCATCTGTTCGGCTCGGACCTCGCCGTCGCCGTCACGGGCGTCGCCGGGCCTGGGCCCCTCGACGGCAAGGAGCCTGGCCTCGTCTGGATCGCGCTCGACGCCGGGGCGGTCACCCACGCCCGTTTCCTCCGGCTGCGGGGTGCGCGCGATCAGGTCGTGCGCTGGACCGAGCAGGCGGCCCTCGACCTGGTGCGGCGGCATCTCGAGGGCAAGGCGCTCCCCGGGTCCGACCGGGTGATCTGAGCCGAACATGACCGGAGCGCTCGCCGGGCGTCGACAGGAGCCTCGTCTGCGGCTGTTCGTCGCCTTCGACCCTCCCGAGCGGGTGCGCGACCTCATCGAGACCGCGATCGGACCGTGGCGGCGGGCGCTCCCCGAGGTGCGGTGGAGCGCCCGCGGAGACTGGCACGTGACCCTGAAGTTCCTCGGGGCGATGCCGGCAAGCGACGTCGACGCCGTCGCGGGGGCGATCGCCGCCGCCGTCACCGTCATCGCCCCGATCCCGACCGTCGTCACCGGGCTGGGGTCGTTCCCGGTACGCGGCCCCGCTCGCGTGCTGTGGGCGGGGCTCGACGATCGAGCCGGCCGCCTCGCGGGAGTTTCGCTGGCGATCGACGCCGCGCTCCTGGGGATGGCCGACCCCGAGCGCCGGCCGATCCACCCCCATATCACGGTCGGGCGGTGCGACCCGGCCCGCCCGCTCCCCGCGGGGTTCGGGAAGACGCCTCTCGCACGCATCACCTTCGAGGTCGATCGGGTGGGTCTGTACCGCAGTCACCTCAGTGGGAGACCGGCGCGTTACGAGTTGCTGGCATCCGCGCCGCTCGGGCCGATATAGGCTCGCTGCTTGCGTTCGAACACCTGTTCGGATAGGCTCCCCGAGCCAAGCCGCTCGAACGACAGGGGTGTAATTTATGTCAGACCTGCACAATAGCCTTCGCCTCGCACCGGATAGTGAGCTCGGCCGGTCCTCCTCCGCGGCGGGCCTGAGTCGGAAGGAGGGCCTCGTGGATCGCGACAAGATGCTCGACGTCACGCTCCAACAGATCGAGAAGCAGTTCGGGAAGGGCGCCGTGATGAAGCTCGGCGAACACCCGATGAACGCCGGCATGGGCGTGATCTCCACCGGATCGATCGCGCTCGACATCGCGCTGGGGGTGGGCGGCATCCCCCGCGGCCGCATCATCGAGGTCTACGGACCCGAGGGCTCGGGCAAGACGACGGTCACCCTGCACATCATCGCCGAGGCGCAGGCTCGCGGCGGCATCGCGGCGTTCATCGACGCCGAGCACGCGCTCGACCCGACCTACGCGCAAGAGCTCGGCGTGAACATCGACGAGCTGCTCGTCTCCCAGCCCGACTCGGGCGAGCAGGCGCTCGAGATCGCCGACATGCTCGTGCGCTCTGGCTCGCTCGACCTGGTCGTCGTCGACTCCGTCGCGGCGCTCGTGCCCCGGGCCGAGATCGAGGGCGAGATGGGCGACACGCATGTCGGACTCCAGGCCCGGCTGATGTCCCAGGCGATGCGCAAGCTCGCCGGAACGTTGTCCAAGTTCGACACCTCCGCGATCTTCATCAACCAGCTCCGCGAGAAGATCGGCGTGATGTTCGGCAGCCCGGAGACCACGCCCGGCGGCCGCGCGCTCAAGTTCTACTCCTCGGTGCGCATGGATGTCCGCAAGATCGAGAACCTCAAGGACGGCACCGACGTCGTCGGCTCCCGTACCCGCGTGAAGGTCGTGAAGAACAAGGTCGCGCCGCCCTTCCGCCAGTGCGAGTTCGACATCATGTACGGCAAGGGCATCTCCAAAGAGGGCTCCCTGATCGACGTCGGCGTCGATCTCGAGATCGTCAAGAAGGCGGGCGCCTGGTTCACCTACGAAGGGGAGCAGCTTGGACAGGGCCGCGAGAACGCGAAGACCTTCCTGAGCGAGCACATCGAGATCCGTGACGAGATCGAGCGCAGGGTCCGTGAGGCCGTCGGCCTTGCCGGCGCCGGTTTCGGTGAGGCCGACGAGGCCCCTATCGAGATCGTGCCCGACCTCGTCATCGACAACGTGCCCGACCTGGTCCTGACCAAGGACAAAGCGGAGCCGAAGGTCAAGGCGAAGGCCGAGGCGTAGGCACCGTGCCCGAGGCTGCCCGTCAGACCGGGCGTTCCCGGTCGCGCGGTCAGCCCAAGACCCCGAAGAGCTGTCACGAGCGAGCGCTCGGGCTCCTGGCGGTGCGTCCGCGCAGCCGGCGGGAGCTCGAGCAGCGGCTCACGGCCGCGGGGTTCGAGGGCGAGGAGATCGCTGACGTGCTCGGCCGGCTCGAGCGGGTCGGGCTGGTCGACGACGCGGACTTCGCCCGTCAGCTCGCCGAGCAGCAGTTCGTGCACAAACGCGCGGGCCGCCGGGCGGTGACGAGCGCGCTGATCGCCAAGGGCGTGGCCCCCGGCCTGATCGAGGCCGTCGTGGCTGAGGCCGCCGAGGACGAGGAGACGCGGGCCGGGGAGCTGGCTCGCTCGAAGGCGGGGCGCATGGGGTCGGTCGACCCGGCCAAGGCCTTCAGCCGGTTGAGTGGGCTCCTGATGCGCCGCGGCTACGCCCCCGATGTAGCTCGCACGGCAGCGCGCAAAGCCCTCGAGGTCGACGAGCCGGACTAGGCCGTCCGGGCCCTTGTCTGAGCTCGTGGCGCGCCGTAGCATCGGGACCTACGAGAGGACGACCAACCGACGCGACGTTCGAGCCAACCGTGAGCCTTCTACCTTTGACGACCAGCCAGCGACACCGTGCCAGACCCAACGCCCCTCGCGGGGACCGTTGCGTGTACGACTAGACGCGCTCACACGCAGGATCAGCGGAACGGCGGCTCGGCCAAGGCCTCTCCTCGACGATGCGACGTAGGAGGCACCATGGTCCAGCTGCTGGTCGGTCTCGCTGCAGGCCTCGTCCTCGGCTTCTCCGCAGGGTTCCTCTATCGCAAGTCGTTGGCGGCCGGGAATGCCCAGGGCGTCGAGGCCAAGGCCCAGGCCGCCGAGTCGCAGGCCCAGAAGATGCTCCTGGATGCCGAGCGCGAAGCGGATGCCGCGGCGAAGCGGGCGTTGACCGAGGCGAAGAGCGAGATCGCGACGATGCGCAGGGAGACCGAGGACGATCTCCGGTCGCGCCGCGACGAGATCGCCCGGCAGGAGCGCCGGATGCTCGAGGCCGAAGCTGACCTGAAGAAGAAGGACACCAGGGTGGAAGCGCGCGCCGGCGACCTGGCGGAGCGTGAGGAGAAGCTGGCCTACGTCAGGGCCCAGCTGGAGAAGGCCACCGAGCTCCACCGGGCCCAGCTCGAGAGGATCGCGGGGATGACCTCGGGCGAAGCCCGCGACCATCTGGTCGTGCAGATCACGGACGAGGCGAAACGGGCGGCGATGAGCCAGGTGCGAGAGATCGAGCAACGTGCGCGCGAGGAAGGCGAGGAGCGTGCCCGAAAGATCGTCACGATCGCGATCCAGCGCGTGGCCTCGGAACAGACCGCTGAGTCCACGGTCAGCGTGTTCGCGCTCCCGAGCGAGGACATGAAGGGTCGGATCATCGGTCGTGAAGGCCGCAACATCCGGGCGTTCGAGGCAACGACCGGGGTAAACCTGATCATCGACGACACGCCGGAGGCGGTCGTCCTCAGCTCCTTCGATCCCGTTCGACGCGAGGCGGCCCGCCTGACGCTCGCCAAGCTGGTCGAAGACGGCCGCATCCATCCGGCCCGGATCGAGGAGATCCACGAGCGATCCCTGCGCGAGCTCGACGAACAGATCCGGCGCGCGGGCGAGGACGCCGTTGCGGAGGTCGGCATCACCGACGTGCATCCCGAGATGGTCAAGCTTTTGGGGCGGCTGCAGTTCCGCACCTCGTACGGGCAGAACGTCCTGAAGCATCTCGTGGAGTCGGCCCACATCGCGTCCTCGATCGGCGCCGAGATCGGCGTGGACGCGACCGTGGCCAAGCGAGGGGCGTTCCTCCACGACGTCGGCAAGGCGGTGACCCACGAGGTCGAGGGCTCGCACGCGATCATCGGCGCGGAGATCGCTCGCCGCCTCGGAGAATCGCCGGAGGTCGTCCACTGCATCGAGTCGCATCACGGCGAGGTCGAGCAGCGCACGGTCGACGCCGTGCTCGCCCAGATCGCCGACGGGATCAGCGGCGGACGCCCCGGTGCGCGCCGCGAGTCCCTGGAGACCTACGTAAAGCGTCTGCAGCGGCTCGAGGAGATCTGCACCGCGCACGCCGGCGTGGCGAAGACGTTCGCGATGCAGGCCGGACGTGAGGTGCGGGTGATGGTCGAGCCCGAGGAGGTCGACGACGTCCAAGCCCAGGTGATCGCGCGGGATATCGCCAAGCAGGTCGAAGAAGAGCTCCAGTACCCCGGCCAGATCCGAATCACGGTCGTGCGGGAGACCCGTGCCACCGAGTACGCGAAGTAGCCTTTCGGCGGCGCCACGGCGGGACTCCATCCGCGGCGACGGGTAGCCTGGACCGATGGAACGACGCTTCCTGATCCGCACCTTCGGGTGCCAGATGAACGAACACGACTCCGAGCGCATCGGCGGGCTGCTGATGGCAGACGGGATGGTGCCCACCGACGAGGTGGATCAGGCGCGGGTGATCGTGCTGAATACCTGTGCGATCCGCGAGAACGCCGACAACAAGCTTTACGGGAACCTTGGACACCTCAAGCCGGTGAAGGACCGTCACCCCGACCTGAAGATCGTCGTGAGCGGCTGCCTCGCTCAGAAGGATCAAGCCGTGATCCAGGAGAAGGCGCCCTGGGTCGACGTCGTGGTGGGCACGCACGCGCTCCCGCACCTGCTCGACCTGCTGCAGGAGTCCGAAACCGACGGCCCCCAGATGGACGTCCGCGAGTACACCGAAACGTTCCCTTCGGCACTGCCGGCTGCCCGGGGCGACGCCTTCAGGGCCTGGGTCTCGATCGCCCCGGGCTGCGACAACGCCTGCTCGTTCTGCATCGTCCCTCTCGTCCGCGGCCCGCAGCGGTCGCGCTCGATCGGCGACATCCTCGCCGAGGTCCAGGGGCTGGCTGCGCATGGGGTCGTGGAGGTCACGCTGCTGGGCCAGAACGTGAACACGTACGGGCGTGATGTCACCGTGCCCGGGTCCGCCCCCGCCCCGCTGTTCGCGCGGCTGCTCCGAGAGGTGGGGGCGATCGAAGGTATCCGGCGGGTCCGGTTCACGAGCCCTCATCCGCACGATTTCACGCCGGACGTGATCGAGGCGATGGCGGAGACGCCGACCGTGTGCGAGCACATCCACTTCCCGCTGCAGTCGGGCTCCGACCGTGTGCTGAAGGCGATGCGCCGTTCGTACCGGCGTGAGCGCTACCTGGGCTGGCTCGACGCGATCCGCGCGGCGATCCCCGAGATCTCCGTCTCGACCGACATCATCGTGGGGTTCCCCGGCGAGACCGAAGAGGACTTCGGGCAGACCCTGGAGGTCGTCGAGCAGGCGAGCTTCGACAGCGCGTTCATGTTCCAGTACTCGCCCCGGCCGGGCACGCGGGCGGCCTCCTTCGACGAGCAGGTGCCCAAGGAAGTCGTGCAGGAGCGATTCGAGCGGCTGATGGCCCTCCAGGAGCGGATCGGGGCGGCGCGGTCGGCAACCCAGCTCGGGCGAGTGGTCGAAGTCCTGGTCGAGGGCGGGGACAAGAAGGGCGTCGCGACCCAGGCACGGACGCGCACGAACCGGATCGTGCATCTGCCCGACGCGCTCGAGCCCGGGAGATTCGTCGACGCCCGGATCGTCGCCACGGCGGCGCACCACCTGGCGGGGGAGCTGGTGGCGGCGCCGCAGCCCCAGCCGGTCTGAGCGGCATGGCGCCGACCCCGCCGATCCTGGCCCTCGTCGGCCCCACGGCCTCGGGCAAGACCGATGCGGCGATCGAGCTTGCCCGGGCGTTCGGCGCCGAGGTCGTCAGCGTCGACTCGATGCTCGTCTACCGCGGCATGGACGTCGGCACCGCGAAGCCCACCCGAGCCCAGCGCGCGGTCGTGCCGCACCACTTGATCGACCTGGCCGAGCCCTCGGAGTCGTTCAGCGTCGCTCGCTACCAGGCGCTGGGGCGTGAGGCGCTCGAGGGGATCGGCGCGCGCGATGGCCGGGCGCTGCTCGCGGGCGGGTCCGGCCTGTACTTCCGGGCGATCGTGGACGACCTGGAGTTCCCCGGGACCGACGCCGGCACGAGGGGCGAGCTCGAGGCCGAGGCCTCGGTGGTCGGCGCCGCGTCGCTCTACCGGCGCCTCGCGGACACCGACCCGGTCGCGGCCGCGAAGATCGAGCCCGAGAACGTCCGGCGGACGATCCGAGCCTTGGAGGTGGCGGCCCTCACCGGGCGTCCGTTCAGCAGCTACGGAGAGGCGTGGACGCGGTACCCGCCCGATCGCGTGCGCGCGGCCGGCGTCCGCCTGCCGGCGGACGTGCTCCGAGCGCGTATCGGCGAGCGTGTGCGCGAGATGCAGGAAGCGGGATTCATCGAGGAGGTCCGCGGTCTCTTGGCCCGGGGGTTCGGCGCGTGGCTGACCTCCACGCAGGCCATCGGGTACGCCGAGTTCGCGGCCCATCTGGGGGGTAGGCTGAGCCTCGATGAGGCCCTGGAGCGCACCGTGAGCCGGACGCGTCAGCTCGCGCGACGCCAGATGGCCTGGTTCCGGCGCGACCCGCGGATCCGCTGGTTCGATGCTGGAGCCGGGGGAGCCCTGGACCTGGTCGATGAGATGCGCGTCTACCTTGGGGCGGCGGAGCCTGCGTGAGCCGGCCGGTCGCGTTCTCGAAGTACCAGGGCACGGGCAACGACTTCGTGATGGTCGTCGACCTCGATGACGAACGGCCGTTCTCGCCGGCGGAGGTCGCCGCACTCTGCGACCGCCGGACCGGGGTGGGGGCCGACGGCGTGATCCGGCTCGTCCGTGGCCGGGAGGCCGGGGCTGAGCTGTTCATGGATTACGCGAACGCCGACGGAAGCGTCGCCGAGATGTGCGGGAACGGGATCCGCTGCGTCGGCGTGCTCGCGCACGATCGCGGCCTCGTGGAGGGCTCGTCGTTCGACGTGGCGACGCGCGTGGGTGTCAGACATCTCGAGCTGCACCCCGGCGACGACGGAGACGACCGGACCGTCGGGTCCGTCACCGTCGAGATGGGCCGGGCCAACTTCACGAAAGCGTCGATCCCGATGCGGGGCCCGGCGTGGGAGACCTTCCTCGGGCAGCCCCTCGAGGTGGGGCCCGATCTGACTCTGCCCGCGAGCGCGGTATCGATGGGCAACCCCCACCTGGTGCTGTTCGTGGAGGAGGACCCCGCCCGGTACCACGTGGCGCACATCGGGTCCGCGCTCGAGCATCACGAGCTGTTCCCCGAGGGCGCCAACGTGGAGTTCGCCCGCATCGAAGCCGATCGGATCGACGTCCGGGTCTGGGAGCGGGGGAGCGGAGAGACGATGGCGTGCGGCAGTGGGGCGTGCGCCGTGGCGGTCGCCGCGCACGAGGCTGGGTTGGCGCCCGCGCGCGTGACGATACGGTTCCCCGGGGGCGACGTGGAGGTCGAACGGCGAGATGACGGCGAGGTGTTCCTGACCGGGCCCGCCGTGCATGTCTTCGATGGGACGATCGAGCCGGCGCGCGCATGAGCGACGAGCTGGCCGGTCGACTGGCGTCGCGCACGCTCGCGCTCGTCGACATCGCGAGCGAGAGTGGCGACGAGGAGTCGATCCTCGCCGAGATACGACAGCTGGTGCCCTCGGACCGGTTCGCGGTCGTCGACGACGGCGAAGGGGTGCTGCTGTTCATGCCCGCACAGCGCCGGCCGGGCGCCCCGCTGCTGCTCCTGGCGGGCCATGTCGACACCGTGCCCGCGGCAGGCAACCTGCCGGGCCGGCTCGAAGGGGATGCCGTCCTGGGCCGCGGCGCCTGTGACATGAAGGGCGCGCTCGCCGTGTTGATCGAGGTGGCGTCGTGGGGGGACGTGCTCGGCGCATCGGACCTCGACGTCGGCCTGGTGTGCTTCGGGCGCGAGGAGCTGCCGATCACCGAGAGCGTCCTGCTGCCGCTCCTCGCACGCCGGCCCGAGCTGGCCGAGGCAGCCTTCGCGATCGTGATGGAGCCCACGGCGAACGCGCTCGAGGTTGGCTGCATGGGCAACCTGAACGCCACCGTGCGGGCGACAGGTCGCGCCGCCCACACCGCGCGGCCCTGGCTGGGTGAGAACGCCGTGCACACGGCGATCCGGGCGCTCGCGCCGGTGGTGGACCTCCCCACGCGTGACGTCGAGGTCGACGGGCTCGTCTTCCGAGAGGTCGTGAGCGTGACGCGGATCGAAGGCGGTGAGGCGCGCAACGTGATCCCCGACCGGGTCGTGGCCCACTTGAACGTGCGATACGCGCCGACGCACACCCCCGCCGAGGCCGAGGCGCGCCTCCGGGAGCTGCTGGGTGCCACGACGCTCGAGCTGGAGATCGTCGGGAACGCCCCGCCGGGCCCCGTAGCCGTCTGCAACCCGCTTCTCGGGAGACTCCGCGACGCGGGCGATCTCGCGGTCGGCCCGAAGCAGGCCTGGACCCCGGTCGCCGAGTTCGCGACCGCGGGGATCGACGCCGTGAACTTCGGGCCGGGCGACCCGAAGTACGCTCATCGCGACGACGAACGGGTCGAGGTGGCCGCGCTCGTGCGGACTACCGAGATCATGCGGGCGTTCCTGACCGGGTCGGGACGCACCGCGGAGGACGCGTAGATGGTGCATCTGTCGCCCGGCATCCGGCACGTGGAGCCGTACCCGTTCGAGGCGCTCGACGGCGCGAAGGCGGCCGCGCTCTCGCAGGGACGCCGGATCATCGACTTTGGCGTGGGCGACCCGCGCGAGGAGACCCCCGCGTTCATCCGCGACGCGTTCCGCGACGCGGTCGAGCCGGTGTCCTCGTACCCCCGCGCCGCGGGCCTGCCCGAGCTCCGCGAGACGATCCGGACGTGGGTCGAGCGCCGATTCGGCGTGCTGCTCGATCCCGACCACCAGATCCTGCCCACGCTCGGGTCCAAGGAGCTGATCTTCTCGCTCGCGCAGGCCGTGCTGGATCCGCCCGGAGGCAAGGACACGGTGCTCGTCACCGCCCCCGGGTACACGGTCCCCGAGCGGGGGGCGCGGTTCGTGGGCGGCGCCGTCCGTCGCCTGCCGCTCGCGCGGGAGAACGGGTTCCTCCCCGACCTCGACTCCGTCGACGACGCCACTTGGCGGCGCACGGCGATCCTGTGGCTCAACTACCCGAACAACCCCACTGGCGCGGTGGCGCCGCTGGCGTTCTTCGAGGCCGCGGCCGAACGATGCCGGGTCCACGACGTGCTGCTCGCTTCCGACGAGGCGTACAGCGAACTGTGGTTCGGCGACGGCCCGCCACCGGGCGCGCTGCAGCTCGGGAACCTCGCGAACATCCTCGCGATCCACACCCTGAGCAAGCGGTCGTCGATGACGGGATATCGGAGCGGCTTCGCCGCCGGCGACCCCGCGTTGATCGACGCGTTGCGGTCGCTGCGCCCGAGCGTCGGGGTGACGCCGCAGGAAGTCGTGCAGCGGGCGAGCGTCGCCGCGTGGCACGACGAGACGCACGTCGAGGACCACCGGCGCAGGTACGGGGCGAAGCGCCGGGTCTTCCTCGAGCTGTTCGCCCGGCACGGCGTCGAGGTGGACGGGAGCGAGGCCACCTTCTATCTCTGGGTGAAGGTGCCCGGGGGCGGCCCGTCGGCAGAGTGGGCGCTCGGCTTGCTCGATCGCGCCGGGATCGTGGTGGCGCCCGGATCGTTCTTCGGGCCGGAGGGAGAGGGGTATGTGCGGATGGCGATGGTGCCCACGCTCGAGGAATGCAGTGAGGCCGCGGAGATGCTCGATCAGCTGCTGAGCGACGGGGTGCGCGCATGACGAACGAGGACCTCGTCGGGCGGATCGAGGCCTCCTACGAGGATCCCGACGGCGCGCTCGACGCGGAGGCCGTGGAGACCGCGGTCGCGATGCTCGACCGAGGGGCGCTCCGCGTCGCCGAGCCGTCCGACGACGGCTGGCACGTGAACGAGTGGGTGAAGAAGGCCGTGCTGCTCTTCTTCCGTGTCCGGGGGCTCGAGACCACCGAGGTGGGCCCGTTCGAGTATCACGACCGGCTGCCGCTGAAGACCGGGTACGACGAAGCGGGCGTTCGGGTCGTGCCGCCGGCCACCGCCCGGTACGGGGCTTTCCTGTCCCCGGGCGTGGTCATGATGCCGAGCTACGTAAACATCGGGGCGTGGGTCGGCCCGGGAACGATGGTCGACACATGGGCGACCGTGGGCTCGTGCGCGCAGATCGGCGCGCGGGTGCATCTGTCGGGGGGCGTCGGGATCGGCGGTGTCTTGGAGCCGCTCCAGGCGGCGCCTGTGATCGTGGAAGACGGCGCCTTCATCGGCTCGCGCGTCGTGATCGTCGAGGGCGTGCACGTCGGCCGGGAGGCCGTGATCGGCACCGGGGTGGTGCTCACGGCGAGCACTCCGGTGATCGACGTGACCGGCGCCGAGCCCGTGGAGCACCGGGGGCAGGTGCCGCCGAGGGCGGTGGTGATCCCGGGGAGCCGGTCCAAGTCGTTTCCCGCGGGCGAGTACGGCCTGCCCTGCGGGCTGATCATCGGCTATCGCACGCAAGACACCGACGACAAGGTGCGGCTGAACGCGCTGCTGCGCGATCACGGCGTCTCGATGAGCTGATGACCGAGCATCGCGCCCCCGGCCGTGAACGCAACCGACGCCCGCCCGAGCGGCAGGTGCTCGAGTCGCCCCTGTCGGCGACCTGGCGGCCGACGGTGCGTGAGAAGGCCGTGTTGGTGGGGGTAGGCCCCGGGATCGCCGAAGACGACCTCGACGAGCTTGCCGCGCTCGCGGATTCGGCCGGGGCCGAGACCGTCGCGCGCCTCGTCCAGCCGCGCGCCGAGCCCGACCCCAACACCTTCATCGGGAAGGGCCGCCTGGACGACCTGCACGGCCTGATCCATTCGAGGGGCGCGGAGCTCGTGATCCTCGACCACGAGCTCACGCCCGGGCAGCTCCGCTCGCTCGAGGAGCGCGTGGGCGTCAAGGTGATCGATCGCACCGCGCTGATCCTGGACATCTTCGCGCTGCACGCCCGGAGCCGCGAGGGACGCGCCCAGGTCGAGCTCGCGCAGCTGAACTACCTGCTGCCCCGTCTACGCGGCTGGGGTGAGGCGCTCAGCCGCTCGGGGGGCGGGATCGGTGCACGGATGGGCGGCGGCGAGACGAAGATCGAGATCGACCGCCAGCACATCGGCCGGCGCATCACGAAGCTGCGGCGCGACATCAAGGCGATGGCGAAGACGCGCGATACCAAACGCGCCCGGCGCCTGGACAGCGGCATGCCGCAGGCCGCCATCGCGGGGTACACCAACGCCGGGAAGTCGACGCTGCTGAACGCGCTGACGGGCGCCGACGTGCTCGTCGCGGACCAGTTGTTCGCCACGCTCGACCCCACCGTGCGCCGCCTGAAGCTGCCGAACGGGCGACGCGCCACGCTGAGCGACACCGTCGGCTTCGTCAGCAAGCTCCCGCACGACCTCGTCGAGGCGTTCCGCTCGACGCTCGAGGAGGTCTCGATGGCCGAGCTCGTCGTGCACGTGGCCGACGCGGCCTCGCCTGACGTGGTGGACCAGGTCGAGGCGGTGCGCCGCGTGCTCGGCGAGATCGGCGCAGGGGACATCCCCGAGGTGCTCGTGCTGAACAAGATCGACCGCGTCAGTGGCTCGAACCGCGCGCGACTCGCGCGTCGGTACCCCGGCTCGGCGGCGGTCTCCGCGCTCACTGGAGAGGGCGTCGACGGTCTCCTGGCGGTCCTCGAGGTGGCGCTCCCGCACCCCCCGGTCGAGGTCACCCTCAAGATCCCCTACACACGGGAGGAGCTGGTCGCCCGGCTTTACCGCGACGCCGAGGTCCTGGAGGTGCGCCACGAAGGCGAGGGCACGTGGGTGCACGCGCGTGTGGGCCTGCGGGAGCTCGCCGCGGTCCGGGAGTACGTCAGGTCGGAGCGGCACCGGGGCGCCTGAGCCCGGCGCGCGGACCGAGGGGACCGATCAGTTGGGCGAGCCGATCGCCCAGAGCCCCTCGTTCGCCCACGCGCCGGTGATCACGGTGTCGGGGTTCTGACCGCGTTCGGTGGCGATCCGCAGCGCGAGCAGCTGGAGCCGAACCGCGAGCGGGATCTGCGCGAGCAGGGGCGGTAGTGCCGCGGGCTCCTCGAGGTGGGACACGCCGAGCCCCTCGGCCCGCGCCGCGTCCCCCACCGCCTCCAAGAACCCTTCGTGCATCGGCGGGGCGATCGTGAGGAGCCGGTCGCGAGCGTCGAGCGGCACGGCACCGCCGTGGAGCAGGTACTCCGCGTCGTACCCCTCGGCGAGCAGCCGGGCGGCCTCGCGGACCTTCAGAGCGCCCTCGCGCGCGGTGACGGCGGCATGACCCGCGCCCGCGACCACGAGGAGCCGCTCGGGCGTGGCGACGTCGTCGATGCCCGGCGCCTCGAGCGCGTCTCGCACCGCGCCGGGCACGGCGGCGATGGCCTCGCCGGTGAGGCTCTCGGCGCCCAATACGCCGGCGAGCATCGCCAGGACCAGCAACGAAGCCGTGTAGCTGACCGTGTAGGTCTCCGAGGTCTCCTTACCGACAGTCGCGATCGCGTCAGGGAAGCTCGACCCGGTGCGCGTGATCGTGATGACGTTCATCCCCGCGTTGAAGGCCAGGGCGCGCGCGGCCATCGCGTAAGCGGTCTCGTGCGTGTGCGTGATCACGATGATCGCGTCCTGAGGGCCGATGTTGGGCGCCCACCCGACGAACTGCATCGAGGGGATCGCGAGCGCCGAGCGCCCGGCCTCCTGGATCATGACGGCACCCAGCTCGGCGGCGTGCTGGCTCGAGCCGGTCCCCACCACCCAGATGCGTCGTGCCCGGTGGATCCCCTCGGCGACCGAACGCACCTGTGCCCGGACCTCGTGCGAGCCCGCGATGCGAGCGAGCTCGTCTGGCTGGGACCTGATCTGGATCTCGAGCTGGCTCGTCGGTGGTGGCGCTGGCATCGGAGGACTCCTGGGCGGCTGGTGCCGCGAGCCTACCTCACAGCTTGCGCAGCACCGCGACGACCTTGCCCAGGAGCCGTCCGTCGGTCATCTCGAAGGGTTCCAAGGCCGGGTTCTCGGGGATCAGCATCACGCGGTCGCCGTCGTGGCCCAGTCGCTTCACGGTGGCCTCATCCTCGGCCGGGCCGGGCATGAGCGCCGCCACGATGTCGCCGTCGTCCGCCGTGGCCTGGGATCGGATCACGACCATATCGCCGTCGAAGATGCCCGCGCCGATCATCGAGTCGCCCTGCACGGTGAGAGCGAAGTGCTCGGCATCGGAGGCGAAGCCCTGGGGGACGGCCACGTAGTCCTCGACGTGCTCCTCGGCCAGGATCGGGGCGCCGGCCGCGATCCGGCCGACGAGGGGAACGGCGATCGACGGGGCCTTTGGCCCGTCGAGCGCCATCGCCCGAGGCTTCGTCGGATCCTTGTGGAGAAGGCCTTTGCGCTCGAGGTTCGCCAGCTGCGCGTGCACGCTCGAGGACGACGTCAGGCCGACAGCCTCGCCGATCTCCCGCACCGTGGGGGGGTAGCCGCGATCGCGCACGGTCCTGCCGATGAAGTCCACGATCCGTTGCTGCCGAGCCGTGATGTCAGACATGGTCGTTAGCCTCCTGTTCGTGAGCGGGACGCTAACAGCCATCGGGAGGCGATGCAAACATATGTTCGATTCGAGCCTTGACTTCGAACACGCGTTCGGGCATCGTGTGGACATGAACCGAACGTACGTTCGCCGCCGCCGCGTCACCCTCGCGCTCGTCGCCATCGGACTGGCGGGCGTCGTCTCCGGCCCCGTGGCGAACGCGGTGGGGCAGCGCGCGCCGGGTGCGGATCTGTCGCCGGTCGCGAACGTCACGTACGTGGTTCGTGACGGCGACACCATCTGGTCGATCGCCACGGTGGTCGCCCATGGTCGGGACCCCCGCGCGATCGTCGACGCGATCGAGGTCGAGAACGGCGTGGACGCGGACGACCTCGTCTCCGGTATGGCGCTGTCGATCCCGCGCGCCTGAGATCCCGGTGATCGCCTCGGCAACCGCGCCGTCCTTGACGCTCCTACATCTCGCGGGTACCGTTCCCGCCACCACAACATCTTGTGGTCATGCTTATGCGATGTCCCTGGTGCAACGCGGACGACGATCGGGTCGTCGACTCCCGCCCCGCCGAGACCGGCGGGGCGATCCGGCGACGCCGGGAGTGCGTGGCCTGCTCCCGCCGCTACACGACGTTCGAACGCATCGAGGACGTGGGCCTGCTGGTCGTCAAGCGCGACGGGTCGAAGGAGCCGTTCGACCGGGAGAAGCTCGCAGCGGGAATCAGGAACGCTCTCGCCGACCGGCCTGTGATGCCCTCCGAGGTCGAGGGGATGGTCGACCGTATCCAAGGCCGGCTGCGGCGCCGGGGTCCCGAGGTCTCCTCCCAGCTCGCCGGGAGCGAGGTGCTCGCCGCGCTGCGCAAGACCGACGAGGTGGCGTACCTCCGCTTCGCCTCGGTCTACAAGGACTTCGAGGGCGCCGCGGACTTCGAGCGAGAGCTCGTTTCCTTGCAGAAGAAGGTCCCGGCGAAGCGCCGTTCCCGCGCCTGAGCGGCCCCGGCGACGGGAAAGTCCGACACGATCGAGTTGTCCACCGCCTTTCCGCTGCACCCCCACGACGACGCCGCGTAGGCTGTGACCGAATGCCGGAAGGGATCCGCACGAAACACAAGATATAGTGGGTGGAATGGGTCATATCATCAAGATATTGGGAGAATGACGTTGACAGCGAACCGGCCCGGGGACAGAATCACGTCCTTGTGATTCCGCGAGTGTGATCTTCCCCGATGACACGGAACCGGGCGGCACGGCGTCGTTGGAGGTCCACGGAACGAGGAGGGGCGAATTGGCCACGAAGCAGGGCGACGTAGAGGTGATCCGCGACGGGCTCACGTTCAAGCGGTACTTCACAACCGAGGGTCGGCACCCGTTCGACGACGTCGAGTGGGAGATCCGGGACGCGGTGATCCCGAACTACAAGGAGGGCGGCAACGCCTTCGAGCAGCGCGATGTGGAGTTCCCGGTCACCTGGTCACAGAACGCGACCAACATCGTCGCCCAGAAGTACTTCCGGGGCACCCTGGACACTCCCCAGCGCGAGTCGAGCGTGCGGCAGCTCGCCAGCCGGGTCGTCGACACGATCCGCGGCTGGGGCGACTCGCACGGCTACTTCGCCACCCCCGAGGATGCGCAGATCTTCGCCGACGAGCTGACGCACCTGATCGTCACCCAGAAGGCGGCCTTCAACTCGCCGGTCTGGTTCAACGTGGGCGTGCCCGACACGCCGCAGCAGTGCTCCGCGTGCTTCATCCTGGCGGTCGACGACCACATGTCGTCGATCCTCAACTGGTACGTCGAGGAAGGCACGATATTCAAAGGCGGCTCGGGCTCGGGCATCAACCTGTCGAGGATCCGATCCTCGAAGGAGTCGCTCGCGGGCGGCGGCACGGCGAGCGGCCCGGTGAGCTTCATGCGCGGCGCCGACGCGTCGGCCGGCACGATCAAGTCGGGCGGCAAGACCCGGCGCGCCGCCAAGATGGTGATCCTGAACGTCGACCATCCCGACGTCGAGGACTTCATCTGGTGCAAGGCCAACGAAGAGCACAAGGCGCGCGCGCTGCGCGACGCGGGGTTCGACATGGACCTCGACGGCAAGGACAGTGCCTCGATCCAGTATCAGAACGCGAACAACTCGGTGCGCGTGACCGATGCGTTCATGCAGGCCTATGAGCAAGATCAGGACTGGAAGCTGAAGGCCGTTACCTCGGGCGAGGCCGTGGCCAGCGTCCGCGCCCGCGAGCTGATGCGCCAGATCGCCGACGCCGCCTGGCAGTGCGCCGACCCCGGCATGCAATACGACACCACGATCAACGAGTGGCACACCTGCCCGGCCTCGGGCCGCATCAACGGCTCGAACCCCTGCAGCGAATACATGCACCTCGACAACAGTGCGTGCAACCTGGCCTCGCTCAACCTGATGAAGTTCCTGAACGATGACGGGTCGTTCGACGTCGCGAGCTACAAGCACGCGGTCGACGTCGTGTTCGCCGCGCAGGAGATGCTCGTGAGCGACTCGAGCTACCCGACCGACAAGATCGGAGAGAACGCTCGGGCGTATCGCCAGCTCGGGCTCGGCTACGCGAACCTGGGCGCGCTCCTGATGGCGCGCGGCCTCGCCTACGACTCCGATGCCGGCCGTGCATGGGCCGGCGCGCTCACCGCGATCATGACGGGTCGCGCCTACCGTGCCTCGTCCAAGATCGCCGATGTCATGGGGCCGTTCGAAGGCTACGCGCCGAACGCCGACGCGATGCTCCGCGTGATCCGCAAGCACCGGGCGGCGGTCGATGAGATCGACGCCGAGCTCGTGCCCGAGGGCATGCTGTCGGCGGCCAAGCAGGCGTGGGACGAGGCGATCTCGCTCGGTGAGCGACACGGCTACCGCAACGCGCAGGCGACCGTGCTCGCGCCCACCGGCACGATCGGCCTGATGATGGACTGCGACACCACGGGCATCGAGCCCGAGCTGGCGCTCGTCAAGACCAAGAAGCTCGTCGGCGGGGGCACGATGCAGTTCGTGAACCAGACCGTGCCGCGGGCGCTCGACAAGCTCGGGTACGACGCCGGGCAGGTCGACGACATCGTCGCCTACATCGCCGAGCACAACTCGGTCGTCGATGCCCCCCATCTCAAGACCGAGCATTACTCCGTGTTCGACACGGCCATGGGCGCCGAGCCGATCCACTACATGGGCCACGTGCGCATGATGGCCGCGGCGCAGCCCTTCATCTCGGGCGCCATCTCCAAGACGGTGAACATGCCGGAGGAGGCCACGGTCGAAGAGGTCGAGCAGCTCTTCATCGAGTCCTGGAAGCTGGGGCTGAAGGCGGTCGCGATCTACCGCGACAACTGCAAGGTCGCGCAGCCCCTCTCGGCCGACAAGAAGAAGAAGGCCGAGGTGCCGGAGCCGACCGAGCTCGCGCACCCGGTGCGCAAGCGTCTGCCGATGTCGCGGCCCTCGAAGACGACCTCGTTCCAGGTGGGCGACGCCGAGGGCTACATCATCGCGGGCAGCTACCCCGACGACGGGCTGGGAGAGATCTTCCTGAAGACCTCGAAGCAGGGGTCGACGCTCAGCGGCGTGATGGACGCGTTCTCGATCGCCATCTCGATCGGTCTGCAGTACGGGGTGCCGCTCGAGACCTACGTCGAGAAGTTCATCAACATGAAGTTCGAGCCGAGCGGCATGACGAACGATCCGGACATCCGGTTCGCGTCCTCCCTGCTGGACTACGTGTTCAGGCGGCTGGCGCTCGACAACCTGCCCACGCCGACCCGCGAGGGCCTGGGGATCAAATCGATCGCCGAGCGCAAGGAGATCGCCCAGCTCGAGGCCGACCAGAAGATGGACGAGCTCGACGAGGAGCAAGCCGGGAGCGAGCCGATCGCGGCCCCGCCGCAGTTGGTCGACGTCGACAAGCTGAGCGCGAAAGCGAGCGACGCGCCGCTCTGCTACTCGTGCGGCTCGAAGATGCAGCCGGCGGGCTCGTGCTACGTCTGCACGAGCTGCGGCAGCACCAGCGGCTGCTCCTAGCCGCCGCGATCACGCCAGACCCGACGGCCGGGGCCCTTGACGGGCCTCGGCCGCTCGCGTTGGACGTGTGGGCGCCGTCCGGTAGCCTTCGCGCCATGAGTCAGCACAGCGCGCGGTTGGTCGGCCTCCATCACGTGCAGCTGGCCATGCCCCCGGGCGAGGAAGACGCGGCCGTGAAGTTCTACGGCGCGATCCTGGGGCTCGATCAGGTGCCCAAGCCCCCCGATCTCTCGCCGCGCGGCGGCGTCTGGTTCCGCACCGGCGACCTCGAGGTGCACCTGGGGATCGAGGACCAGTTCTCCCCGGCGGTCAAGGCGCACCCGGCGTTCCTGGTGGAGGGGCTCGAGACGCTCAAGGCGCGGATCGATGCCGCGGGCTACCGCGTCACCGACACGGTCCAGATCGAGGGGTTCCACCGCGTGTACGTCCGCGATCCGTTCGGCAACCGGGTGGAGTTGATCGAGCCGGCGTGAGCGAAGGCTGGCGGTTCGAGGGGTGGCACCACGTCCAGCTCGCGATGCCACCGGGCGGCGAAACGGGCGCCGACGCCTTCTACGCGGAGCGCCTGGGGCTCGAGGCGATCCCCAAGCCCGCCCACCTGGTAGCGCGTGGGGGCCGCTGGTACCGGGGCGCGGGGCTCGAGCTGCACCTGGGGGTCGAGGAAGGGTTCCGCGCGTCGGCGAAGTCGCATCCCGCGATGCGGGTGCGTGGCCTCGGGGAGCTGCGAGAGGCCCTCGAGCGTCAGGGAGTCACCGTCGTCGACGACACGCAGCTTGAGGGCCACGAGCGCTGGTACGTCACCGACCCGTTCGGGAACCGCCTCGAGCTGATCGAGGAGGTGAGGGCCTGATGGAGCTCTCGTTCAAGCGGCTGCACCCCGACGCGGTGCTCCCGTCCGCGCAACATCCGGGCGACGCGGGGCTTGACCTCCGGTCGGTCGCCGACGTGAAGGTGGCGCCGGGGGAGCGCGTCATGGTGCCGACCGGCGTTGCGGTCGCGATCCCTCAGGGGCACGCCGGCCTCGTCCTGCCCCGATCGGGCCTCGCGGCGAAGCAAGGGCTCACCCTGGCGAATGCGCCCGGACTGATCGACGCCGGGTACCGCGGCGAGGTGATCTGCGCGGTGGTGAACCTCGATCCGTCGACGCCGGTGGCGATCGCGAGGGGCGACCGGATCGCCCAGCTCGTGATCGTCGAGGTGCCGGCAGTCGAGCCTGCCTGGGCCTCCACCCTGCCCGAGACCGCCCGCGGAGATGGCGGCTTCGGATCGACAGGGACGTCGTGAACGTCCGGCCCGAGTTGCCCGGAGATCGCGCCGCCTCCATCGCGGTCGAGCGTCTCGCGTTCGAGACACCGGCCGAGCCGGCGATCGTGGAGCAGGTGCGGGATCTCGAGGGCGCCTTCGCCCTCGTGGCGGAGGACGCCGCCGAGATCGTCGGGCACGTGCAGTTCAGCCGGGCGTGGGTGGGCGAGTTGCCGGTCGTGGCGCTCGGTCCGATCGGCGTGCGGCCCGACCGTCAGCGGCAGGGGATCGGAAGCGCGCTCGTCGCCGAGGGACTCGAGGAGGCGCGACGCCGAAGCGAGACCGCGGTGATCCTGCTGGGCTCCCCGGTCTTCTACGGGAGGCGAGGGTTCGTCCCCGCCGCGGGGTTCGGTCTGCGGAACCCGTTCGCCGGTGTGATGGAGGACGGATTCGAGATCGCGGAGGAAGACTTCCAGGTGGCGGTCTTGGCGGATCCGGCGCCGCCGTTCGAGGGCGAGGTGCGCTGGGCCCCGGCGTTCGACGAGACCGGTTGAAGCAGCTCACCACCGCGGTTAGCATGGGAGGTGACCACGCGGACGTGGCTCAGTTGGTAGAGCACCACCTTGCCAAGGTGGGGGTCGC
>JBDTNY010000077.1:0-11703 GCA_039933515.1 Actinomycetota bacterium | reverse complement strand
ACGGCGTGATCGCCGACTTCGACGTCACCGAGAAGATGCTTCGCTACTTCATCCAACGCGTTCATAAGCGCCGGTTGCTCGCCAAGCCTCGCGTGGTCATCTGTGTCCCGTCCGGGATCACCGGCGTCGAGCAGCGTGCGGTCGAGGAAGCGACGATCGCCGCCGGGTCCCGCCGGGCCTACATCATCGAGGAGCCCATGGCCGCCGCGATCGGCGCCGGGCTTCCGATCCACGAGCCCACCGGAAACATGGTGGTCGACATCGGCGGCGGCACGACCGAGGTCGCCGTGATCTCGCTCGGCGGGATCGTCACGAGCACTTCGATCCGCATCGGCGGCGACGAGCTCGACGAGGCGATCATCCAACACGTGAAGAAGGAATACTCGCTGCTGCTCGGCGAGCGCACGTCCGAGGCGATCAAGCTCGCGATCGCGAGCGTGTTCCCGATGCCCGAGGAGCTCGTCGCCGAGATCAAGGGGCGCGACCTCGTCTCCGGCTTGCCGAAGACGATCACGATCACGGCCGAAGAGATCCGCCGAGCGATCGAGGAGCCCGTCAACGCGATCATCGACGCCATCAAGACCACGCTCGACCGGACCCCCCCCGAGCTCTCGGCCGACATCATGGACCGAGGTATCGTCCTGACAGGCGGCGGCGCGCTGCTGCGCGGCCTCGACAAGCGGCTGCGACACGAGACCGGCATGCCGGTCCGCATCGCCGACGCGCCACTGCAGGCGGTCGTGCTGGGCTCCGGGAAGTGCCTCGAGGAGTTCGAGGTGCTGCAGCGGGTCTTGGTGAGCCCGTCGCGCCGGTAACCGCGTCGTGGTGAGCCGGCCGCGCCCCCGCAGCACGCGGCTCCTCGTGGTCGTGCTGGTTTCCATCTCGCTCGCGGTCATCACCCTGGACTACCGCCAGGGCCAGTCCGGACCGCTAGCCGGTCTCGGTCGAACGGCCCGCGCCGCGATCGCGCCGCTGCAGGAAGGGGTAACCGCGATCACGCGCCCCATCGGGGCGTTCTTCTCCGGGCTCGCGCACCTCCCGTCGCTCGCGAGCGAGAACCAGCGCCTCACGGACGAGCTCGCCGCCTCGACGGCCCAGAACGAGACCACCACCTTCGTCCAGCAGCAGTACCGAGACCTGCTCGCGCTGGTCGAGCTCCGGCAGAGCCTGGACCCCTCGTCGGTGCCTGCCGTGGTGATCGCGAACGGGGTCTCCAACTTCGAGTGGACGGTCACGATCGACAAGGGCTCGGCCGACGGGATCGCGACCGACATGCCCGTCGTCGCGGGCACTGCGCTCTCGCCGCTGCTCGTCGGGATCGTGGTGGAGACCACCGAGCACTCGGCCGATGTGCAACTGATGCTCGACCGCGACTGGTCGGCCGCCGCGGTGCTCGGCACCTCCCGAGAGGCTGGCGAGGTCCAGGGACAGGGAGATGCGGACCTTCGGATGACCCTCGTGACGCCCGGCACCGAGATCACGGGCAACGAGCCGGTGTTCACGCTCGCATACCAGGCGAGCGGGCGCCCTGGCCTCTATCCGACGGGGCTGCTGATCGGCCAGGTCTCGCGCACGGTGCCCTCGGACAACTCGATCGAGGAGTTCGTCGACGTGCGACCGGCGGTCGACTTCGCCACCCTTCAGTTCGTGCTCGTGCTGAAGACGCGGGCCGGGGATGGCGCGTAGTGCTCCGACGAGTGCTCACGGTCGCAGCCGTGATCGTTACCGCGCTCCTGCTCCAGTCCACGGTCTTCGCCCAGATCCGGCTCCTGGGGGTGCGGCCGGAGCTGCTCTACCTCGTCACGATCGTGATCGCGATCCTCGAGGGACCCCAGGAAGGCGCCACGGTCGGGTTCGCCGGCGGGATGATGCAGGACTTCCTGCTGAACCAGCCCAAGGGCATCACCGCGCTCACCCTCACCTTGCTCGGGTACACGGTGGGTATGGCCCGCCAGTACATCGTCTCGCCGTCACCGTTGCTGCCGACCTTCCTCGTGGCGGGGGGGACGGCCGCCGGCATCGCCTTCTACGAGATCGTCTCGTTCCTGCTCGGCCAGCTGAACCAGCCGCTGGGCTACTCGGTCAAGGTGCTGCTCCTCGCCGCGCTGTACAACGCGGTGCTGACCCCACTCTTCTATCCGGTGCTTCGGCGGCTCTTCGAAGGCTCGCGCCCCCAGAGGGTGGTGCGGTTCTAGATGGAGCGGGCGTCGTCTCGGCTCAAGGTTCTGGCCGTGCTGGTTGCGTTCATGTTCGCCGCGCTCACCGCCCGCCTGTGGTTCCTCCAGGTGCTCGCGGTCGAGCAGAACCGCACGGCCGCCCTGAACAACAGTGTGCGCATCGCCGAGACCGACGCGCTCCGGGGCACGATCAAGGATGCGAAGGGCCGGGAGCTCGTGACGAATCGGCTGAGCCTGGAGGTACGGGTGCGCAAGGACCAGCTCGGGCCGAACGCTGAGCAGGTGCTCCTTGACCTGGCCGACCTGCTCGACGTGCCCGTGAAGGCGATCACGCAGGCGCTGCAGGACAAGCGCTACTTCGAGTACCAGCCCAAGCCGGTCGCCGAGTTCGTGTCGGAGCGGGCGGCCTTCTTCCTCCAGGAACATCGAGCGGAGTTCCCGGGCGTCTCGGTGGTTCCGACGAGCGTGCGCGACTACCCCTGGGCCACCGCCCATCACGCCCCTGAGTTCGCCGCGCACGCGCTCGGCTACCTCGGCCAGATCCAGGGCGCCGAACTCGAGAGCCCGAGATTCAGGGGCTACGGGCAGAACGACCTCGTCGGGCGGAGCGGGCTCGAGCAGGTGTACGAGCGGTACCTGCGCGGAACCAAGGGCGCGCAGAAGTACATCGTGAACTCCGACGGCGAGACGATCCGCGAGCTGGGTCAACAGCCGGCAACCCCAGGCGACGATCTGGTGCTCGCCCTCGATGCGAAGGTGCAACAGGCTGCCGAGGAGGAGCTCAGCGCCGGGATCGAGCGAGCGCGCACCGTGGTCGATCAGTCCTCGGGCACCTACCTGAAGGCCGACGGGGGAGCGGTGATCGTGCTCGACGCCCAGACCTCGGGGGTGGTGGCGTTGGCGTCCTGGCCGGCCTTCGACCCAGCGTGGTTCGTGAAGGGGCTCACGCCCGAGCAGAACGCCTACCTGTTCGGCAACAACAAGCTCGCCCCGTCCCTGAACAAGGTGACCCAGCAGATCTATGCACCCGGCTCGACGTTCAAGCCGTTCGTTGCCCTCGCGGCGGTCAAAGAGGGGCTCGCCACACTCGGTGGCTACTACCCGTGCCCGGCCGAGTACGTGGTGCCGGGCGACACCTCCGGCGCGTCGTTCTCGAACTGGAATCCCGTCGACCGGGGGTCGATCTCGATCGCCCAGTCGTTGAAGGAATCCTGTGACACCGTCTACTACGGCTTCGGCACGCGCTTCTTCTTCGATTGGCGGGACCATCAGCTCGGCACCAACAGCGAGCCCTTCCAGCGGGATGTGCGGCAGTGGGGGTTCGGCGGACCCACGGGGGTGGATCTCCCGGCGGAGGCGAGCGGGCTCGTCCCCGATGCGCAGTTCATGCTGGATCACCCCGAGCTCTATCCCGATGGTCCGATCCCCGGCGTGAACATCCTGCTCTCGATCGGCTCGGGGGAGATGCGCGCCACCCCGATGCAGCTCGCCACCGCCTACCTCGCGCTCGCGAACGGCGGCAAGGTGTGCAGGCCACACCTTGTGGACCACATCGAGAACGCCGCGGGCGACACGGTGAAGCAGATCGGGAGCCGCTGCTATTCCCAGCTGCCGTACACCCAAGCCCAGCTCGACTACATCGTGCAGGACGGCCTTGCGCAGGTGACCTCGGGCGGCACGGCGGCGCTCGCCTTCTCGGGGTTCCCGCTGGGCCAGATCCCGGTGGCGGGCAAGACGGGCACGTCGGAGCGGCCACCGTTCCAGGACACGTCGTGGTTCGCGGCGATCGTTCCGGCATACCAGCCGAAGTACGTCGTGATCGCGATGGTCGAGCAAGGGGGCTTCGGGTCGACCACCGCGGCGCCGATCGTGCGCCATGTGATCGAGCGGATCTACGGGCTCGACGTCAGCGGGCCCGTGAGCGGGGGGTCGCAGGACTGATGGACCTCGTCGCGGGACGCACGTTCGCCGAGGAGCGCCGGCCGATCCGGCACGTGGATCCCATCCTGCTGCTGGTCACGGCCGCGCTGGTGGTGATCGGCCTGGTACTGATCTATTCGGCGACGAACCAGACCCTACGACAGGACCAACTCGACCCGTTCGACCGGGTGAACAAGCAGGTGATCACGATGATCCTGGGGATCGTGCTCCTGCTCGTGATCGCGACCTTCGACTACCGGTTCTTCAAGGTCTACTCCGGCTTCATCTTCGGTGGGTCGCTGTTCCTGCTCCTGCTGGTGCACGTGCCGGGGCTGTCGTCATCCTCGGGTGGCACGAGCAACTACATCAACATCCCCGGTGCGACGCTCCTGCAGCTCAGCCCGTCGGAATTCGCGAAGGTGGGGCTTTTGGTGCTCCTTGCCGGGATGCTGTCCGAACTTCGGAGTCCGGTCCCCACGGTGCAGGACCTGGTGCGGATCCTCGGCGTTGTGTTGCTCACGGTCGGACTCGTGTTCATCAACGTGGAGATCGGGACGGTGATCGTGCTGGCCGCGATCACCGTGGGGGTCTTGGTGGTGGCGGGCACCCGGGCCAAGCACCTGCTCCTCCTCGCAGCCTCGGCGATCCTCATGATCTTCCTCGCGTTCCAGCTGGGGGTGATCAAGGACTATCAGGTGGAGCGGCTGCGCGCGTTCCTGGACACCTCGAACACCTCCGCCGATGCGCGCTACAACCTGGAGCAATCCGAGATCGCGGTCGGGTCGGGCGGCATGTTCGGCCGGGGCTACTTGAACGGCACCCAGACGAACCTGGACTACGTGCCCGAGCAGCACACCGACTTCATATTCACCGTGGTGGGGGAGGAGTTCGGGTTCACGGGCGCGATGTTCGTCCTGGGGCTCTTCGCCCTTCTGCTGTGGCGCGCGATCCGGATCGCGTACCTGTCGAAGGACCCCTTCGGGACCTATGCCGCCGTGGGGATCGCCTCGATGTTCGCTATCCAGATCTTCGTGAACGTGGGGATGGTCGTCGGGATCATGCCCATCACCGGGATCCCGCTGCCGTTCCTCAGCTACGGCGGGTCCGCGATGCTGGTCAACTTCATCGCAGTCGGGATGCTCCTCAGCATCCACATGCGCCGCTTCAAGTAGGGCGTCAGTCCGGCGTCGTGCCGCAGGTCACCTGCCACAGGAACGTCGAGCCCTCCGGCCCGGACGATTCGAGCGTGACGTCGCCGTCCATGGCTCGCGCGGACATCCGGGCGAGCGTCAGGCCAAGTCCCACGCCTTGATGATGGCGCGTGTTCAGTGCCTCGCCCTGTTCAAGCGGGTCGAAGATCCGCGCGATCATCGCCTGTGACATCCCGGCTCCGCGGTCGCGCACTCGCACCTCCGGACCGTGTCCGTTCACGCGGACCGCGATCATGACGGGTGTGTCGCTCGGGGAGAAGGCGAGGGCATTCTCCACGAGCTCCTCCAGGATCCGCCGCGCCGCGGTGCGGTTCAGTGTGGCCATCGCGGGCCCCGGGGTCTCTTCCACGACGACCCGCGGGAAGACCTCAGCGACCTCACGCGCGACCTGCGAGACGTCGGCCCACTCCGTGAGACCTGCCTCGACCGCGGCCTCGAACCGCTGGACGAGACGAGACAGTGTCTCGGCGCGTTCCACGAGGGTGTCGAGCAGCTCGGCTCGCTGGTCGATCGGCGCCGTGCCCTTCTTGAGGGTGGTCGCCATCCCCAAGATCACGGTCACAGGCGACCGCAGCTCGTGGCCGAGACGCGACACGAGATCGTGTCGGCGAGCCGCACGTTCCAGGAGCGCCTCCTGGGCGATCTCAAGCTGGCGCGTGCGGCGACGCTCGCGCTCGAGCGCCTCGGTGAGCTCCTCGATCACGGTGGGGGTCACCTCGGGTGAGATCACCCCACCCCCGGAGGCCGCCTGGCGTACGGCGTGCAGGATCTGGTCGCCGTCGGAGTCCTTGAGGACGTAGCCGGAGGCACCGGCCACCAGCATGTCCCGGACCGCGCGCTGGTCCTCGTTCCCGGTCAGGGCCACCACGCCGATGTGGGGTCGAACCGCCTTGAGCCGGCGTGTCGCCTCAACGCCCCCCATCCCGGGCATCCGCACATCCATCAGCACCACGTCGGGCTCGGCATCGAGCATCTCGAGAGCCTCGGTCCCGTTCCCGGCCTGGCCGACGACGAGGAGATCGCTCGTGCCCAGCAGGGTGACCAGTGATTCCCGGAATCCGGCGTTGTCGTCGACGACGAGGACGCGCACCTCGGAAGAACGAGGGGAAGGGCCGACGGGGGTCATGGGAGAAGTGTCGGCGCTTTGGAACTACGAGGGTATGGGCCGCCCGCCCGTTTCGGGCCGGGGGACACGCCCCGGGACCCTTGGTCCCATGGGGCTAGCCCGCTTGCCGATCGCGGTCCCCGTTCTCCCTACAACGGCATCGCCGCAGGTCATGAGGCCGATCGCCCTCCGCGCCGGGTCCCCGCTGCTATGCTCGTCGCTAGATGTGCCTGCCGGGCGCGCCATTGAGCGCAGCCACAGGCGGGATGGTGAACACCGAGGTGGCGCGCGACCGCAGCCCAAGCGGGCCCGCAGGACGGGATCGTGAGCGCGGGACGCCAGCGCCGGACAAGGACGTTACCGGGTGCGCGATCACGCGCTGAGCCCGGCGCGCGGAGGCGGTGAGCCCTGCGGCGCTGGCTCGCAGCACGGCTCGATGTCCTCCACGTACGTGGAGCGCACGATTTGCCACCGCGACGTCTTCGACGGCACGCCCCTCGCGACCTGCGAAGGGAGCGATCGTTGACAGACCGAGAGACCGAGACCGTGAGGAATGCTCCGCCGGCCGAACCCAAGACCAGCGAGGCGGACGAGCGGCTCGCGGCATTCAAGCGGGGCGCCCCGACCCCCAAGGCCCCTGAGGTCAAGGCAGCCCCGCGTGCCAGGCGCGCGACCGCGACCGCGGACGCCATGCCGCCATCGGCCGCCGACGCCGGCGGCGCCCGCAGGGACGCCCCCCCGCGCCGAACCCCGCGGCAGCGGGCGCCCAGCGCACGCGAGGATGGCCGGGGCCGATCCACGGCCACCGACGAGCCCACCGCCCCCAGCGAGCCCATCGAGCGCACCGAGCGCTCGGCCGCGGGCGAGTCCGCCGCGCCGCCGCGCCCGCGCGCTCGCGGCGGGCAGGGACAGGGCTCTCGGAGCGGCGATCGCACGAGCGCGAGCACGGGTGTCGCGCGAACGAGCGGTGAGGCCGCCGAACGTGACGACATCGCGACGACGAACGCCGACGCCGCCGGCGACCTTTCCCGCGGGCCGAGCGAGGACGGCACCCCATCCGGCGCGCCGCGGAAGCGCCGCCGCCGAGGCGGGCGGGGCCGGGGCCGGTCCTCGGGCGGAGCTGGGGGTGCGAACGGGGGTACCGCTCGTGCGAACGACACCCGAGACGTCGAGGACCGCGGCGCCGACGACGAGGCCGACGTACACGAGACCTCGGCGACACAGCGCGACGATGCCACGCCCGATGCGCCTTCGGGCCACGGCAGGGGTACGGGCAGCCGCCGTCGAGGGAGCAGGGGTTCGGGCTCGGACGCCGACGCGGCCTCCACCGACACGCCGAACGGCGATGGAGCGCCTCGGACCCGCTCCGCTGCTGACAAAGGCAGGGGCGGGCGCGCCAAGACCAAGGCGATGACAGCCGAAGAGCAGGTTGCCGCGGGCGGCCCCACGCGCAACATCCGGAACACCCGCAGCCGCACCGGTCGAAGCGGCGCTCGCGAGGGCGGCCGAGGCCGCCGCCGCGAGCCGCTGATCGTTCCGCCACGCTTCACCGACAAGCTGATGGTGATCACCGAGCGCGGCGAGCGCGATCAGATCGCGGTGCTCGAGGAGAACGTGCTCGTCCAGCATTACGTCACCCGCACCGGTGCGACCTCGATGGTCGGCAACGTCTACCTGGGGCGCGTCCAGAACGTGCTGCCCGGGATGGAGGCCGCGTTCGTCGACATCGGCCGGGGGCGCAACGGCGTGCTGTACGCGGGCGAGGTCAACTATCGACCTGAAGACCTCGAGGGTCCCGCCCCGCGGATCGAGCAGGTCTTGAAAGCCGGCCAGGCGGTCCTGGTGCAGGTCACGAAGGACCCGATGGGCGGCAAGGGCGCCCGCCTGACCGCGCAGATCTCGCTGCCGGGGCGCTTCATCGTGTTCGCGCCCAGCCAGAGCCTGTCTGGGATCAGCCGGAGGCTCGGCGACGACGAACGCAAGCGGCTGAAGTCGATCATGCGCAAGATCAAGCCCGACGAGCACGGCGTGATCGTGCGTACGGCCGCCGAGGGCGCGAGCGAGGAAGCGCTCACGCATGACCTCGAGCGCCTCGTCCGCCAGTGGGACGAGATCCAGCGAGAGGCCAAGCGGGTGAAGGCTCCCGAGGTGGTCTATGAGGAGCCCGAGCTCACGGTCCGCGTGGTCCGCGACCTGTTCACCGACGAGGAGTACCGCGAGCTCGTCACCGATTCCCGCCGGATCTACGACAAGATCATGGCCTACGTCGGAGACATCGCTCCCGACCTCGCGCCCAAGATCAAGTACCACGACGGCAAGCTCCCCGCGTTCGAAGAGCACCGGATTGAGGAGCAGATCCATAAGGCGCTCGACCGCAAGGTGTGGCTGCCATCAGGTGGCTACCTGATCATCGAGCGCACCGAGGCGATGACGATCGTCGACGTGAACACCGGCAAGTCGGTGGGCAAGACCAACCTCGAAGAAACGGTGGTCAACACCAATCTCGAAGCCGCACAGGAAGTCGCGCGCCAGCTCAGGCTGCGCGACATCGGCGGCATCATCGTCGTCGACTTCATCGACATGCTGCTCGAGAAGAACAAGGCGCAGGTCGAGTCCACGATGAAAGAGGCGATGGCGCTCGACAAGACGCGCAGCCAGGTGTTCGAGATCGGACCGCTGGGCCTGCTGCAGGTCACGCGCAAGCGCGTATCCTCTGGCCTGGTCGAGTCGTTCTCCGAGACCTGCCCCACCTGCGAAGGTAGGGGCATCCTGCTCAGCTACGGATCCTGACGGAAGGACCAACCATGTACGCGGTGATCAAGACGGGCGGCAAGCAGCAGAAGGTGAAAGCCGGCGACGTCATCGAGGTCGAAAAGCTCGTCCACGAGGGCGAGACCCTGACCTTCCACCCGATCCTCGTGGTCGAGGACGACGGCACCACACACGTGGGCACCGATGCCGCCAAGGCCACCGTCACAGCCAAGCCGCTCGGGGAGAAGAAGGGCGAGAAGATCAAGATCTTCAAGTACCGGCCCAAGACCGGGTATGCCAAGCGGGGCGGCCACCGGCAGATCCTGACCCTCCTCGAGATCGAGGACGTGACCCTGGGTGCCACGAAGAAGCGGGCGGCGAAGGAGACCGAGGAGCCCGTCGCGGACGAGGCGTCGGCCGCAGAGTAGCTGCTACCCTGGGGGACCTATGGCACACAAGAAGGGCGGCGGCTCGTCCCGAAACGGCCGCGATTCCAATGCCAAGCGCCTGGGCGTGAAGGCGTTCGGCGGCGAGTCGGTCACGGCCGGCTCGATCATCGTGCGCCAGCGCGGCACGCGGATCCACCCCGGTGAGGGCGTGGGCAAGGGCAGCGACGACTCGCTGTTCGCGCTGCGCGAGGGCGAGGTCCGGTTCCACGATTCGCGGGGCCGCAAGTTCGCCTCGATCGTCACGGCTGATTGAGGCCGGCGCCCTCAGAGCGCGTCTCGACGTTCCACGATCGCCACGACCCATGACCTGATCAGGTCTTTCTGGCTGATCCCCACGCTCTGGAGGTACTGGATGTTGGTCTTCTGGTGCCGTCGTTTCGAGGAGCGGCGGATCGCGCCGAAGGCGCCGAGGGGCCGCGTGGTGAACGGGTCGCCCGGCAATGTTGCCCGACCGGGCTCGGGTTGCTCGAGCGGCGGAGGCTGGCTGAAATAGAAGGCGGTCCGCCGCGGATCGCCCTCGTGGTCCCACTCGAGCATCAGCACCGGTGAGCCGCGCAGGCGCTTGGCGCGGCGCACGTTCGCGAACGGGAACGCGACCGGCCCCTCGTCCTTGGCGCCGGTGAAGACCAGGGCGTCTTCGCGCAGGTCGATCCGGCCTTTGATCTCGGCCATATCCTCGCTGCGGCGCAGGTGCACCATCCATACGGTCGTCGGCTCCGGCATGGGGGTCATCTTCCCCCGTCGCGGCGCGTGCGACCACCGATAGGCTGGAGGCCTGATGGCGTTCGTCGATGAGTGCACCGTGTTCGCGCAAGCCGGCCGCGGCGGCAACGGCTCCGCCCACCTGCACAGCGAGCCCTACAAGGCCCACGGCGGTCCCGACGGCGGGACCGGGGGGGATGGCGGCTCGGTGGTGTTCGAAGTTTCGCGGGGGGTCCACGATCTGTCGGGACTCGCCGACCACCCCCATCTGCGGGCCAAGGGCGGCGGCCCGGGTCTGTCGACCAAACGCGACGGCGCCCGGGGCAAGGACCTCGTGGTCGCGGTGCCCGACGGCACCGTGGTGTTCGACGGGAACGGGCTCGTCGCCGACCTCGTGGGCGAGGGGTCTCGGGCGATAGTGGCCCGCGGCGGGCACGGGGGCCGGGGCAACGTGGCCTTCGCGAGCGCGCGCAACCGCGTCCCGCGCACGGCCGAGCCCGGCGAGGAGGGCGAGGAGAAGCGCCTCACCGTCGAGCTCCGAACGGTCGCCGACGTCGGGCTGGTGGGGCTCCCCAACGCCGGCAAGTCGACGCTGCTCTCGCGGCTGACGGCCGCCAAACCCAAGATCGCCGACTACCCGTTCACGACCCTCACGCCGAATCTTGGCGTGGCCGGGGGTGACGCCGACCGATTCGTCGTCGCCGACATCCCCGGGCTCGTCGAAGGTGCGAGCGAAGGGCGCGGGCTCGGCCACCAGTTCCTGCGTCACATCGTGCGCTGCCGTGCGCTCGTGCTGGTCGTCGACCTCGCTGCCCCCGATCCGGCGTCCGACCTGGCGACGCTTCGCGAGGAGCTTGCGGCATACGACCAGGAACTCGCCGAGCGCCCCGCGATCGTCGTGGGCACGAAGACCGATCTCGTCGACGATCCCTTGGCGGCCGCGGCCGCGTTGCCCGATGAAGTGCTCGTGACCTCTGCGATGACCGGCGACGGGATCGACGAGCTCCTCGCCCAGCTCGGGCTGCTCGCCAAGGAAGCGGAGGAGGCCGAGCCCGAGCGACAGACCTTCGTAGTGCTCCGGCCGGGGAGGCCGCGGTTCACTGTCGTCCGCGAAGGCCCCCACCGTTGGCGCGTGGCCGGCAGGAGCGTGGAACGCTGGGTGATGGAGGCCGACCTCTACGACGATCGCGACGTCGAGGTCCTCCAGAAGCGGATGGTCAAGGACGGCGTGGAACGCAAGCTCGTGACCGAGGGCGCGCGTCGCGGCGACGAGGTCGCGATCCTCGACAAGGTCTTCCAGTTCCTCCCGGACCCCGACCCGGAGCCCGAGCTCGAGTCCGGGTCTGAGTCCGGATCCGACGTCGTGCCCCGGGATCGGTGACCGTGGA
>JBDTNY010000076.1:0-7207 GCA_039933515.1 Actinomycetota bacterium | reverse complement strand
TGCGAACGCTCCACCACATCGAGCGCAGCGAGAAACTCGGCGTAGAAGTTCCGTGACTCCGTATTCATGCGTTTCAGCATCGCGCCCAGCGGATCCGAGATGACCGTGGCCAGCCCCTGCAGCTTGGCCGGCGCCGCTCCCGAGCCCGGCTTCTTGGTGACCCGGACGCCGCGATGCTCGAGTTGGGCGGTCAGCGACCCTGCGGCGCGCCGCTCCGGGTCGTCGATGTGCGTGCCGTTCGGTCCTACGTTCCCCTCGAACGTGAGCGCCGTCGGCAGCGCGATGTAGTACTTCGGGAAGTAGTCCTTCCAGCCCGGCGCGAACCAATCGCGACCGAACGGGCCCGTCGCGCCATACACGTGGCCGCGGATCCGGCGTATGCCCTGGGCTGCGATCGCCGACGCAAGCTCCTGCATGTCGTCGGGGCCGGTCTCGGGGTCGCCGTGGCCCACGATCCAGAGATCGCCTTCGATCACCCCGTCGACCGGGGCGCTCGTTGTGAGGACCCGCAGGGGCACCGTGGTCGAGGGTGCGAGCCGGTCGAGGATCGCGAGCGAGAGCAGCAGCTTCTCGTTCGAGGCGGGCGGGCGAGCCACCCAATCCTTGTGCCGGTACAGCACCTGACCGCCGAACGCGATCTCGACGGAGATCGGCTCGCCGTCGACGACCGAGTCGATCCGCTGGATCCACTTGGTCGGGGCGCCGGGTGTAGGCGTCGCCAGGGCCGGCGGACCCCCCGAGAGCGTCGCCGCCACGAGGGCCGCGAGGCAGAGGAAGGTGCGTCGCCCAGACATCGAGCGACGATGGTACGGCGTGATGCCGGGGTTGCCTCGGAGCGATCGCACTAGGGCTTGACGGCGCCGTTCGCGATCGCGTCGGCCTCGTGCCGCATCGCGGTGCGCTCCGTGAGGAGCGCCTGGAGCTCCGCACCCGGCATCGGCCGCGCGAAGAAGAATCCTTGCCCGAGGTCGCAGTGGAGCTCCAGGAGCCGCTCCAGCTGGTCGGCGCGCTCGATGCCCTCGGCCACCGGCTTGAGGTTCAGGATCCCGGCGAGCTCGATCACCGCGGCGGTCAGCGCCGACGCCTCGCCTCCGTCGCTCACGCCGTCGACGAACGATTTGTCGACCTTCAAGATGTCAACGGGGAAACGGCGGATGTAGTTCAGGCTCGAGTACCCGGTCCCGAAGTCGTCGACCGCGAGTTGCACGCCGAGCGACTTCAGCTCGGTGAGTCGCTCGATCGAGAGCTCCATGTCCTGCATCATCACCGACTCGGTGATCTCGAGGATCAGCGAGCTCGGGTCCAGCCCGGTCTCGGCGAGGATCTCGCGGACCTCATCGATGATCTCCGGGCGGTTGAGCTGGCGCGCCGAAAGGTTCACCGCCATGTGGAACGGTGGGTCCATCGGATACTCCGCCTGGAGCTCGACCGCGTACCGGGCGGCTTCGCGCAGCACCCAGCGCCCGATCGGGACGATCAGACCGGTCTCCTCGGCGAGCGGGATGAAGTCCAGCGGCGGCACGGTGCCGCGCACCGGGTGCATCCAGCGGATCAGCGCCTCGACGCCGGAGATGCCGCCCGACTCGAGCTCGATCACCGGCTGGTAGTGAAGCTGGAACTCCCCATGCTCGAGCGCTCGCTGGAGGTCCGCCTTCAGCTCGAGGCGCTTGAGCGCCGAGTCGTGCATCGCGGCCTCGAAGACCTGGTACCGGCCTTTGCCCTTCTCCTTGGCCATGTACATCGCGACGTCGGCGTTGCGTAGGAGTTCCTCGGCGTCGGTGAGATCTGCACCCTCGGCAACGGCGATGCCCACCGAGGCTCGCACGAAGACTTCCTTGCCCTCGAGCGTGAACGGCGCCTCGAGCACCTGCATCACGCGATCGGCGACGTCGACGGCCTGGATGCCGTCGCCTCCGTCTTCCAGGAGGATCGCGAACTCATCGCCGCCGAGCCGTGCGGCGGTGTCGGCGGCGCGCAAGCACTCCTTGACGCGGTCGCCCACCTCCCGCAGGAGCTGATCGCCGGCTGCGTGGCCGAGAGAATCGTTGATCGTCTTGAAGTCGTCGAGGTCCATGAAGAGCACGGATACGGGCTTGCGGTCGCGGGCCTGGCGCTCGACCGCGTGCGTCACGCGGTCGTGGAACAGGGCGCGGTTCGCGAGGTCCGTGACGGTGTCATGGAACGCCTGGTGCGACAGCTGTTCCTCGAACGCCTTGCGCTCGGAGATGTCGCGGGTGTTGAGGACGACGCCCCGGACGTTGGGGTCGTGCAGCAGGTTCGTTCGCAGGGTTTCGACGGTGACGTACGTCCCGTCGTGGCGGCGCATCTTGAACTCCATGATGCCGGTGTGGCCCTCGCCCTCGCTCACGGAGGACAGGAACGAGAGCACCCTCGTCGTGTCGTCGGGATGGATCAGGGAGGCGAGCTTCGTGCCCTCGAGCTCCCCGGGCTCCAGTCCCAGGACACGGTGAGCGGACGGGCTGGTGTACCTCACGGTCGTATCGAGCTCCACGACGGTCACGATGTCGGAGGAGTTCTGCACGAGTGAGGCGAACCGCGCCTCGCTCTCCTGTCGCAGGAGGTCCTCGGTGAGGGCCGCGCTCTCCAGGGCCAGCGCGACCTGCGAGGAAAGGGCTCGCAACGAGTCGGAGACGGAGCGGGGCATCTCCTCCGGCGTGGCGACCACCATGAGCCCGTGGAGCTCATCGCGGATGAACAATGGAGCCACGAACACCGAGCCGTCGTCGGCCGATGGCAGCGCGAGCGGATCGCGCAGGGTGCTTTCGAAGGATGCGACTAGGTAGGCGTCGTTCTCGAGGAGCCGTGCGCGCTTCCACTCCTGCAAGGTCAGGAAGGAGAAGCGAGTCCCAACGACGTCGGCCCTGCCGCCGGTCGCAGCGACGACCTCGAGTTCGTCCGTCCCCGCGGGCTCTTCGCACATGCGGATCGCGGCCTCATCTCCCGCGAGGGACTGGGCCGCGTCGATCGCCGCCGCGTGGATGCCCTCGCTGTTCGTGGCCGTGACGAGCGCAGCGCCTGCCGAGCGGAGCGCCTTCTCCCGCATCGCGGATTCCTGTTGGGAACGCACGAGTCCCCACATGCGGGTCACGACCAGCACGAACAGGACGACGGTCGCGCCGAGCAGGACGGTCATGTCCTCGATCGTGCCGCGCCACAGCTGGATCCCGGCGAGCACGGGGGCGATCAGCGAAGCGCCCGCGAGCACGGCGAGGCGCGCAAGGGTCAGCTTCTTCTCGATGTCGGGCGCCGCCTCGCAGAGCTCGCGCATCGACGGGTGCAGCGCGGCGGTGCCGAGCAAGACGTAGAAACCCATCCACCCGAACTCGAGCCAGCCGCTGCCGGGCTGATAGCCGCTCGCCGTGTACAGCCCGAACCATCCGTAGATCGCGTCGGTCCCGAACAGGGCCACGATGGCGGCGATCAAGAAGTAGAAGGCCGGCGGTCGACGCCCCGCGCCCACGGCGAGACGGATCGAGACGGCCATGAGCAGCAGGTCCATCGTGGGGTAAGCCATCGCGGCGAGCTTGGTGTTCAGGTCGAGGTCCGTGATGCGGATGTAGGGCGAGATCAGCAGGACCCACGAGATCGTGCCGACGCCGATCGCGACCATCAGCGAGTCGACCAGGCTGGCACGGTCGCGCCCGGGCGTCCGCGCGTGGATCATCAGCAGGACGCCCACGATCAAGACGGGATAGACGGCGAGGTAGAGGCCGTCGGCGATGCCGGGGAACGGCACGTCCCCCGCAGGGTTGAACGTGTAGTCGAGTGCGAAGATCCGAGGCAGTACCTGGTGGAAGCGGTCGTAGTTGTACGAGACCACGTCACCTGCGATGAACAGGAACTGCCCGATCGCGATCATGTACCACGGCCAGGGCTTCGCCGGCTTGTGCATCCGCACCGCCGCGATGATGAGGAGCGGGGACGTGAGCCCGATCAGGTTGAACAGGTAGCTGTTCTGGCGCATGACGTAGTAGAGGGCGGTCGCCGCCACCGCGAGCACGGGGTAGATGAACCACGCCTTGTTCTTCACCACTGCGGTATCGGGTCTCGTGAAGGACGACGTGATACCTGATTTTAGGTAGTCAGTCGGAGCAGGGAGTCTCTGACCTGCGGGTTGGCCGTGCTCCCTCGGCACCGGCGGGGTCGTGGCACCGGTCGGTTGCATATGCGAGGGTTCGGGCGATGAGCGCGACCCGCCCCGACCCCGCGCGCCCGCTCGCGGGCAGGAGCGCGCTCGTGACCGGGGGGTCCTCGGGGATCGGCCTCGCGGTCGTGCAGCGATTCCTCGCTGCGGGCGCCGAGGTGGCGGCGCTCGCGCGGCGGCCCCGGCCCGAGGTCGAAGCGGTCGGCGCGCGGATGATCGAGTGCGACGTCGCCGACGCGTCGAAGGTGTCGCGGGCATTCGAGTCCGCGGTCGGTGCGATCGGGCCTCTCGACGTGGTCGTACTGAACGCCGGGATCAGCGAGCTCGACGAAGGTGACCTCGGCGCGATGGACCCTGCGCAGGTCGAGCGGATGCTCGCCGTGAATACGATGGGGGTCTTCCACGGTCTCGGCCAGGCTGCGACGCACGTTCGTGATGGCGGAAGCGTCATCATCACGGCGACGGCCGCGTTGTACTGGGCCTTCCCCGACTACCTCGGCTACACGATGTCGAAAGCCCCACTCCGGTCGATGTGCACGCATGCAGCGATGAAGCTCGGCTCCCGGGGAATCAGGGTGAATACCGTCAGCCCGGGGACGATCATCACCGAGATGCAGCCGGCCGACGACGCCGAGGCGAGGATCGGCGAGATCGTGACGTGCCTGGGCCGCGTGGGAACGCCCGAGGACGTGACCGGGGCCTACCTGTTCCTGGCCGGCGACGACAGCCGGTACGTGACGGGCACCGACCTTCGGGTCGACGGCGGCTGGCTCGAGGGGATCACCTACCGGGAGGCGGCGCGGCTGCTGGGGGAGTAGGCGCTAGCGGACCGACGCGTTTTCGTGCTGTTCCAGCTGGAACCGCTCCTGCAGGTTGCCGAGCACCGCGATCAGCTCCTCGACTTCCTCGTCGGTGTTGGCGGCCGTCGTCTGGATCCTGAAGCCGACCTCGTCCTTGGGGACGAGCGGGTACGCGGCCATCGTGGCGTACTGGCCGTGCTCGAACAGGTATCGGCCCACCTCGTCGATCGTGCGGTGGTCTGCGAGCGGGATCTCGACGATCGGGAACCCGGACGTGTTCGGGGTGTGGATCCCCAGCTCATGGATCGAACCGAGCAAGCGATGGGTCATCCGGTGGAGGTCCGCACGGTAGAGGTCGCCACGGGTGCGGTTCGCCTCGAGCCCAGCGAGCGTGGTGGCGAGCGAAGCCACCGGGGAAGGGCCGGAGTACAGGTAGGGAGGCGCCAGCACCTTGAGAGCCTCCTTGAGGCGGGTAGGGAGCGCGATGAACGCCAGGAGTGAGG
The DNA here is from genome assembly GCA_039933515.1 of Actinomycetota bacterium. Lineage (GTDB taxonomy): Bacteria > Actinomycetota > UBA4738 > UBA4738 > HRBIN12 > JAOUEA01. The sequence goes on along the minus strand of JBDTNY010000076.1, from coordinate 1,739 downwards.
AGTAGGACTTCGAGAAGCCCGCCACCAGGATTACGTTCTCGTAGTCGACCCCGAGATGGGCCATCACGCTGTTGCCCTTCGTGCCGTAGTCGCACAACTCGTCGGGAGACCGTTCGCCGATCACGCCGAAGCCGTGCGCGTCGTCGACGTACAGGAGCGCGTCGTGCTCGCGAGCCACGCGCGCGAATTCGGCCATCGAAGGCGCGTTGCCGGTCATGGAGTTGACGCCGTCCATCGCGATCAGGCGGGGGGCGCCGGGGTCGCTGGCCGCCAGCATCTCCTCGAGGTGGGCGTGGTCGTTGTGGCGGAACCGAACGATCGTCGCGCCGTGGCCGGCGGCCACCATCGCACCGTCGTAGATCGTCTTGTGCGCCCGGCCGTCGAGGAAGATCGTTCCATCACCCACCAGGACCGGGATCACCGACATATGGATGTGCGTGATCGTCGGCAGCACGAGGGCGTCCTCGGTGCCGAGAAGCTCGGCGAGCTGCTCTTCGATCTCGGGGTAGAGCCGCGGGCTGCCCAGGAGCCGCGACCATGACGGATGGGTCCCCCACTTCGAGAGGTACTCGGGGACCGCGGCGATGATCTCTTCGTCCAGGTCGAAGCCGAGGTAGTTGCAGCTGGCCCAGTCGGTCAGCCAGCGGTCGCCGATCCGGATCTTGCGTCCCACCTGCTCGTCGATCACCGCGTCCATCATCGGGTGGGTGCTCGTCAGGCGAGTGAGGTCGGACACGGTGGCGACCCAGCGGTCGAGCCACCCGTCGACGGTGCGACGACGGGGTTTGCCGTTGGGGGACGGCTCCACCGGGAGGTCGCTCTGACGACGCTCGGCGCGGTCCGTCGTTCGACGCGAGGGCGAGTTCGGATGCTCGGTGTTCATGGCTCTTCCCCATCGGCCGTCCGAAGGGGGACCTTTACCCCTCGCGTACAAGGCATCCGCCACCATCGGCCGAACGACCTAAATCGCCCTGGGAGCCTTCACGGGCTAGTTCTTATTGTCTAGGCTAGGCGATTCCGGAACGACTACAGCAGATGAGCGAGGAGCGACGACGAGTATGCAGGTGAAGGCGGGCACCATACGGAAGGCCGCGGCGGCGGTGGCCGGCGTCGCGCTGGTGGCGACCCCCCTGTTCGCCCGGGTGCCGGTGGCGGCGAAGGTGCGCCCCCTCACCCCGGTCAAGACGTCGTACGCCCTGTCGCCCGGCGTGCGGCTGACCACGATCAAGTACCCGACCACGCCCAACGAGGTCCGCGTGATCACGGTGATCCAGGGCAAGGGGCGCGTTCCGGATGTCTTCCCCGCGGGACCCGCCTACCCGGCCTACAAGCTGCCCTCGCAGATGGGCGCGCAGTCCTCGGCGGTCGCCGCGGTCAACGGTGACTTCGCGCTCGCGAACGGGCGTCCCGCCCACCTTTCGATGATCGACGGCGAGCTGTGGTCGTCGGGGATCCAGGATGGTTCGGCGTTCGCGCTGACCCTCGACGGGAGCCAGGCATGGATCGGGCATCCCTCGCTCTCGGTGAGCGGTGTCAAGGTGGGCGGAGGGAGCCGGGCGTTCGGCATCGCGCGATACAACGCCGGCAAGCCCAGCGGGAACATCGTCGCCGCCTACACCAAGCGCGCGGGTGTCGACGAGCGGCCGCCCGGCGACCCAAGCCCTGAGCCCGCGGACCCGTACTTCTGCGCGGCCAGGCTCGTGCCCGACACCGCGATCGTCTGGGCGGGTGCGGGCGCC
>JBDTNY010000075.1:0-6197 GCA_039933515.1 Actinomycetota bacterium | reverse complement strand
GTTAGGCAGAGGCCTGCAAAGCCTCGCACACCGGTTCGATTCCGGTCCCCGCCTCGAAGGACCCGGTGCTCCCCTGCACCGGGTCTGCTCCATGCGGGCGATTAGCTCAGGGGGAGAGCGCTTCCTTGACACGGAAGAGGTCAGAGGTTCAAATCCTCTATCGCCCACCAGTCAGAGAGGCTGTGCGGCAGTGAGTCACGCACCATGCATCTCGTGAGCGTGCGGTCGCCGTCTCTCGCGAGCCGGTCGGCGAACGATCCTCCGGTCGTCGGCACGAAAGGCGGCACCCACGGAGAGGGCATGCGCTGATTCATAGTGCTTCCCCATTCTGACGGTGCACCCAGCAGGGTGGGCCGGCTTGCCCGCGATCGCTCCTCGGTCCCAGACGTCGCGGGGCTCTGAGAAGAAACCCGACCTTGCAGATGGCGTGGCACCGTGCGAGACTCGGCGACGGTCGGGCTCCGCCCGGCTCGACGGCGGCACGACGCGGGCACGTGCCGCCGTCACTTCGTCCGGGTTCGGCCGAACCACGGGGCCGTGAGTTGCTATCGTGGGAATGCCGGGCGCGTAGCTCAGCGGGAGAGCGCTCGCCTCACACGCGAGAGGTCGCAGGTTCAAAACCTGCCGCGCCCACCCCGGCATCGAGGCCGGATCGCATGGCGGTCCGGCCTCGAACGCGTCCCGGTCACCCCTAGGCCGAATGGCCAGAAATCCCAGGGAAGGACTACCACAGAGGGACTACAGCGGGTACGCTAGGCGCGTTTTTCCGTCTCCTGAGGAGGATGCACATGCGCAAGCTGGCAGGGGCCTTCGCGCTCTCGTGCCTTTTGGTTGCCGGCCTGGCCGGATCCGCGCTCGCGGTTCCGCCGGGCAACAACGGCACGGTCAAGATCGAAGGCGTCGACCTGGTCTCGGATCAACCGGACAACAACCCCCATCAGGGTTGCATGTTCACGATCGAGTTCCGAGGGTTCGACCAGGGCGACCTGAACGCGGACTGGACCCTCGCGGCGCATCCGCCCTCGGGCACTGGCACGATCGCCTCGGGCTCGGTCGGCATCGGCGAGGACGCCGCCGGCGGCGCGAACGACCTCGACGCCACGGTGCTGATCAACATGGCCGACTACGACCTGAGCGCTTACTTCGAGCACCCTGAGCAGGGATTCCACATCAAGCTCACGGTGCACGCGGACGGGTCGCAGGGCGCCGACACGAAGTTCAAGGTGTTCTGGGTCGAGGGCTGCCCGCCGTACCCGCTGCCCGACGGCAGTGGTCCCGCGGCCAACCTGACCTCCGGCACCTTCTCTCAGGACGGCTCGTCGGGCGTGGGCATGTGGCTGGTGCTCGTCGGCGCGCTCGGTTTCGGCACGCTGCTCGTGGTCGGTGGACGTCGCGCCCTCGGCGGCGTCGCGAACAACAAGTAGCTCCACCCGCTCCACGGGACGCCCGGGGTCGCCTGTCCGCCCCGGGCGTTGCCGCGTCCGCAGGTGGGAGGGGACCGGCCCTCGCGATACGGTAGGAGTATCCCGAGAGCGAAAGGCATGCCCGCGATGTCCCATGCACCGATCCCACGTTCGCCGGCGAGCGGTGCGGCCGCCCGAGCGGTGGGCCTGCACAAGATCTACGGGGAAGGCGACGCGACCGTCGAGGCCCTCAGCGGTATCTCCGTCGAGTTCGCGGCAGGTGAGTTCTCGGCGATCATGGGGCCCTCGGGGTCGGGCAAGTCGACCCTGTTGCACTGCCTCGCAGGCCTGGACACCCCGACCCGCGGTCAGGTCTACATCGGCGACGTCGACCTCACCACGCTCTCGGAGGCCGACCTCACGCGCCTGCGGCGCGACGCCGTGGGTTTCGTGTTCCAGTCGTTCAACCTCGTGCCCACGCTGACGGCGTCGGAGAACATCACGCTGCCGCTGGACATCGCCGGTCGCGAGGTCGACCAGGCGTGGTTCGACCAGGTCGTCGACACCGTGAAGCTCCGCGACCGGCTCGGCCACAGGCCGAACCAGCTCTCCGGCGGGCAGCAGCAGCGCGTGGCGGGCGCGCGGGCGTTGGTCAGCCGCCCCCAGATCGTCTTCGCCGACGAGCCCACGGGCAACCTCGACTCCCGCTCGGGCGCCGAGCTGCTGGGGTTCCTGCGGGAGGCGGTCTCCGAGCATGCTCAGACGATCGTGATGGTCACGCACGACGCCCACGCGGCGAGCTACGCCGACCGGGTGGTGTTCCTGGCCGACGGGAACGTGGTGGACGAGATGCGCAGCCCGACGACGGAGAGCGTGTTCGACCGGCTCAAGTCCCTGGAGAGCTGACGCCGTGTGGCGCGCGACGTTCAAGAGTCTCTTGGCCAAGAAGCTGCGCTTCTCCCTCACCGCGCTCTCCGTGGTGCTCGGCGTCGGGTTCGTAGCCGGCACCTTCGTGCTGACCGACACGATGAACGCTGCGTTCGATCAGCTCTTCACCCAGGCGGCGGGAACCTCAGACGTCACCGTCCGCTCGGTGTCGGCATTCACCACCGAACAGGCCGGCCCCGGGGGCGGCGCCTCATCGGACCGTGAGCCGATCCCCGCCTCGGTGCTGCCGCTCGTGAAATCGGTGACGGGGGTCGCCTTGGTGGGCGGGGATGTGCAGGGCACCGCTCAGATGGTCGATCCCGCCACGGACGAGCCGATCGGCGGCTTCGGCCCGCCCACGATCGGGTCGAACTGGAACGATGTGAGCGGCGGCACGGTGACGATCCGGGAAGGCGTCGAGCCGACCGGCCCCGACGACGTGGCGATCGACGCCGCCACGGCGAAGAAGTACGGGTTCGCCGTGGGGCAGCAGGTCCAGATCTTGTTCGCGGCGGGGGACTCCCGGAAGTTCACGATCTCGGGGATCGTCTCGTTCGGCGATGCCGACAACCTCGCCGGGGCGACGCTCGCGATCTTCGACACCACGACCGCGCAGACGGTGCTCGGCAAGGAAGGAGTCTTCGACTCGATCAGCGTCGTCGGCGACGACAGGGTGGCGGCCAGCGAGCTCCGAGCCGACATCCAGGAGGTACTGCCCGAGGGCGTGGAGGCGGTCACCTCGGCGACCGTGGCCGACGAGCAGTCGCAGGCACTGAAGGAGGGGCTCGGCTTCTTCCGGATCGCGCTCCTCGTCTTCGCGTGCATCGCGCTGTTCGTGGGCGCGTTCATCATCTTCAACACGTTCTCGATCATCGTGGCGCAGCGCACGCGCGAACTCGCGCTGCTGCGCGCTCTTGGCGCCTCGCGAGTGCAGGTGATGGCTTCCGTGGTGGTGGAGGCACTCCTGGTGGGCCTGTTCGCCGCGGTCGTCGGGATCGTGGCGGGGATCGGGATCGCGATGGGGCTCAAAGGCCTGTTAGGCGCGTTCGGGATCGATCTGCCGAGCACCTCGATCCAGCTGCTGCCTCGCACGATCGTCGTGTCGCTGCTGGTGGGGACGGTGGTGACGGTCGTAGCCTCGGTCCTGCCGGCACGCCGAGCGGCGCGCGTGGCACCGATCCAGGCGCTCCGCGAATCCGGTGACACGGTGGCGCCCTCCGGGACCCTCCGCCGCCGATTGATCCTGGGCGTGACCGTGACCGCGCTCGGCGCGGCGGCGTTGGCCTCCGGCCTTTTCGGAGGCGGCTCGAAGGCGGGCGTGATGGTCGGCCTGGGCGCTGCCATGACCTTCATCGGCATCGCGGTACTCTCGCCGCTCGCGGCGCGTCCGATCGCGGGCGCGCTCGGCGCGCCCGCGCGACGCCTCTCGATGCAGGGCAAGCTCGGCCGCGAGAACGCGATGCGGAACCCGCGCCGGACCGCATCCACCGCAGCCGCCCTGATGATCGGGCTCGGGCTGGTCTCGATGGTGGCGATCCTGTCGGCCTCGTTGAAGGCTTCCTTCGACACGGCGCTGACCGAGACCCTCAAAGCCGACTACATGCTCACCACGAGCTCGTTCACGTCGTTCGGATCCGAGGCGGCGAACAAAGTCCGTGACCTGCCCGAGGTCGCGGCGGTCTCGGAGTTCCGCCAGAACGGGTTCCGCATCGACGGGAACACCGCGTTCCTGACGGCGGCGGAGCCGGCGACGCTGGACGCCGTCGTGTCGATCGACCTCCTCCAGGGAGATCTCGCCGAGCTCTCCCGGCCCGACACGATCATGGTGCACGAGGACATCGCCGTCTCGAACGGCTGGGCCGTGGGCGACGAGATACCCGCGCAGTTCGCGACGGTCGGCGACGCGCCGCTCACGCTCGTGGGCATCTACGGCGACAACCGGCTCGCCGGCGACTATCTGATCTCGACCGACACGTACGCGACCTTCTACACCGAGCAGCTCGACTCGTTCGTGCTGGTGAAGGCCTCATCCGATGTGTCGCCCGGCCAGGCGAAAGCCGCCATCGAGGCCGCGGTGAGGGGCTTCCCGAACGTGCAGGTCCAGGACCAGGCGGCGTTCCGCGAGCAGCAGGCCGGGTTCATCGATCAGCTGCTCGGGCTCGTGACGGCGCTGCTGTTGATGTCGATCCTGATCGCGCTGTTCGGCATCGTGAATACGCTGGGCCTCTCGATCTACGAGCGAACGCGGGAGCTTGGGTTGCTGCGCGCGGTCGGGATGAGTCGGCGCCAGGTCAAACGGATGATCCGCTGGGAGGCGGTGATCATCGCGATCTTCGGTGCCGTGCTCGGCATCGCGATCGGGGTCCTGTTCGGTTGGGCGCTGCAGCAGGCCCTCGCCGACGAAGGAGTGACGGCGCTCAAGATCCCAGTCGCGCAGCTCGTCTTCTACCTGGTCTTCGCGGGGATCGCAGGCGTGCTGGCAGCCATCTTGCCGGCACGGCGCGCAGCGAAGCTCAACGTGCTCGACGCGATCTCGTACGAGTAGCGGTGCCCCGCCTCTGAGCCGGAAGGCGCATGCACCGGCCACTATGATGACGCCCATGCCGCGCTTGAGCCTGCCCGACGAGAAGGTGGTCGAGCTCCCCGAAGGGGAGCCGGTCGGCGCCGCGATGCCCAAGGGATCGGTCGCGGCGCGCGTCGACGGCGAGTTGCGCGACCTCTCGTTCGTGCCGTCGGCCGACGCGGTCGTCGAGCCGATCGCCCCCGCATCGGAGGACGGCCTGCACGTGCTCCGGCACTCGGCCGCGCACGTACTGGCGCAGGCCGTGTGCGACCTGCACCCGGGGGCGAAGTACGCGATCGGCCCCGCGATCGAAGACGGCTTCTACTACGACTTCGAGCTGCCCGAGCCGCTCCACGCGGCGGACCTCGCCAAGATCGACCGCCGGATGCGCCAGATCGGGAAGCAGAACCAGCCGTTCGTCCGGGAGGAGGTCTCGCGTGACGAGGCGCGGGAGCGCCTGGTCGACCAGCCGTTCAAAGTGGAGATCATCGACGGTCTCGAGGAGGAGGCGCCCGAGGGCGACGCAGGCGTTGGCGACACCGTCAGCCTGTATCGCAACGGCGAGTGGGCCGACCTGTGCATGGGGCCGCACGTTCCCCACACCGGCAAGCTCGGCGCGTTCAAGCTCACCAGCTTGGCCGGTGCCTATTGGCGCGGCGACGACAGCCGTCCGATGCTCACCCGGATCTACGGCACGGCCTGGGCGAGCCAGGAGGACCTCGACGGGCATCTGCACCGCCTCGAGGAGGCCGAACGTCGCGACCACCGGCGCCTCGGCGTCGAGCTCGACCTGTTCTCGTTCCCCGACGAGATCGGCTCGGGTCTGGCCGTGTTCCATCCGCGGGGCGGCCTGATCCGCCGCCTGATGGAGGATTACTCACGGCGCCGCCACGAGGAGGCCGGCTACGAGTTCGTGAACACCCCGCACATCACGAAGGCCGCCCTGTTCGAGGAGAGCGGCCACCTCGACTGGTTCGCCGAGGGCATGTTCCCGCCGATGGAGCTCGACGGCGGCACCGAGTACTACCTGAAGCCGATGAATTGCCCGATGCACATCCTGATCTTCCGGAGCCGAACCCGCTCGTACCGCGAGCTGCCGCTGCGCCTCTTCGAGTTCGGGACCGTGTACCGGTACGAGAAGTCGGGTGTGATCCACGGGCTCACACGCGTGCGGGGCCTCACGATGGACGACGCCCATATCTTCACGACGAAGGAGCAGATGGGGGAGGAGCTTCGCTCGCTCCTGATGTTCGTGCTCGACCTGCTGCGCGACTACGGGCTCGACGACTTCTACCTCGAGCTGT
>JBDTNY010000074.1:0-8763 GCA_039933515.1 Actinomycetota bacterium | reverse complement strand
TGATCGAGTCGCCGGTGTGCACGCCCATCGGGTCGACGTTCTCGATCGAGCAGACCACGACGGCGTTGTCGTCGGCGTCGCGCATCACCTCGAGCTCGAACTCCTTCCAGCCCGCGATCGACTCCTCGACGAGGATCTCGGAGACCGGCGAGATCTCGAGTCCGCGCGCCGCGAGCGTCGCAAGCTCCTCGCGGTCGTCGGCGAAGCCGCTGCCGCCACCACCCATCGTGAACGAGGCCCGCACGATCACGGGGTAGCCGATCGACGCCCCCAGCTCGAGCGCCTCGTCGACGGTGTGCGCGATCCCGGCTCGCGGCACGTCGAGACCGGCCGCGATCATCGCCTCCTTGAACCCGCTGCGGTCCTCCGCCTTGTGGATAGCCTCGAGCGACGCGCCGATCAGCGACACGCCCAGGCGCGTGAGATCGCCGGATTCCGCGAGCGCCACCGCGACGTTCAGCGCGGTCTGGCCGCCCAGGGTCGGCAGGAGGGCGTCGGGCTTCTCGCGCTCCAGGATCGCCAGCACCGAGGCCGGGGTCAGCGGCTCGATGTAGGTCCGGTCGGCGAACTGCGGGTCGGTCATGATCGTGGCCGGGTTCGAGTTCACGAGGACCACCTCGAACCCCTCGCGCCTGAGCACCTTGCAGGCTTGCGTTCCCGAGTAGTCGAACTCGCAGGCTTGGCCGATCACGATCGGCCCCGAGCCGATCACCATGATCCGGTGGAGGTCGGTGCGGCGGGGCATCAGGCCGTCTCCATCAGGGTGCGGAAGTCTTCGAACAGATGGGCGGAGTCGTGCGGCCCGGGCGCGGCTTCGGGGTGGTACTGCACGCTGAACGCGGGGACGTCGAGGCATCGGAGCCCCTCTAGCGTGCCGTCGTTCAGGTTCCAGTGGGTGAGGGCGACCCGGCCCACCTCGGTCTGCGCGATCCCATCGGCGTCGCGCGCCCATCCGTCGGGATCGACCGCGAATCCGTGGTTGTGGCTCGTGATCTCGACGACCCCGGTCGCGGCGTGCTTCACGGGTTGATTCACGCCCCGGTGACCGAACGTCATCTTGTAGGTGCGCCCGCCGAGCGCGAGTCCGATCAACTGATGGCCCAGGCAGATCCCGAAGATCGGCACCTTGCCGATCAGGTCGCGGGCCGCGCTCACGCCGTAGCCGGTGGCGGCGGGGTCCCCCGGCCCGTTCGACAGGAACACCCCGTCGAACCCACCGGCCGCGAGGGTCGTAGGCGGCGTCTGCGCCGGGAACACCGTGGTCTCGATCCCCGCCCCCGCGAGCATCCGCAGGATGTTCCGCTTCAGACCGAAGTCGTACGCGGCCACCCGGAACACCCGGCCGCGGTCGGTGCTCGCCGCGCCGACGACCGCCGCGGCCTCGTAGGCCTCGCCAGTGGAGACCGTGCGCGCGAGATCGGCTCCCGCCATGCCGGGCGTCTGCTGCACGCGGGCCACGAGCGAGACCGCGTCGAGGTCGACCGTGGACACGCTCGCCCGCATCGAACCCCGTTCCCGGAGGCGGCGCGTGAGCCGGCGCGTGTCGATGCCCTCGATGCCCACGATCCCCGAGGCCGCAAGCGCGTCCGGCAGGGTGGCCTCCGCGCGCCACGACGACGCGCGGCGCGCCGCCTCGCGCACGGCGAAGCCGGCCACCTGGACACGCTCGGACTCGGGATCGGCCGCGTTCATGCCGTAGTTGCCCTGCTGCGGCGACGTCATCGCCACGATCTGCCCCGAGTAGCTCGGGTCGGTGAGCACCTCCTGATAGCCCGCCATGCCGGTGTTGAACACAGCCTCACCGAAGGTTTCTCCCTCTGCGCCGAAGGCCTCCCCCCGGAAGACGGTTCCGTCCTCGAGCGCGAGCAACGCGGCAGGACCCCTCACCGCAAGACCTTGCCGTCGAGGACCGTGAACATCCCGCCGAACATCGTGTGGTGCACGCGGCCGGCCAGCTCCCGCCCCAAGAACGCGGAGTTGCGGGCCTTCGAGACGAACGGCGCCTCGACGACCCAGGCCTCGTCTGGGTGGAAGACAACCAGGTTCGCCGGGCGTTCGGGCGCGATCGGACCCCCATGGCCCGCGGCGCCCAGGATCCGAGCCGGCGCCACCGTCATCGCCTCGATCGCCCGGGCGAGTGGGACGATCCCCGGGCGCACGAGGTGCGTGAGGACCGCGGACAGGGCCGTCTCGAGACCGATCGTCCCCGGGGGGGCAAGGTCGAACTCAGCCTCCTTCTCCTCGACGGCATGCGGCGCGTGGTCGGTGGCGATCGCGTCGATCGTTCCGTCAGCCACCCCTTCGCGGAGGGCGGCGCGGTCCTCGGCCGTGCGGATCGGCGGGTTCACCTTCAGGTTGGTGTCGTACGTCACGAGGTTGTCGTCGGTGAAGACCAGGTGGTGTGGCGTGACCTCGGCGGTCACCCGGATGCCCTCGGCTTTCGCGCGCCGGATCAGCTCGACCGCGTGGGCCGACGAGAGGTGGCACACGTGCAGCCTCCCCCCGGTCGCCCGGGCGAGCGCCAGGTCGCGGGCGACGACGAGCTCCTCGGCCTCCGCGGGCCTGCCGGCCAGGCCCAGCATGTACGAGTGCGCGCCCTCGTGCATCTGCCCGCCCTCGACCAACGACGGATCCTCGCAATGATCGGCGATCACCACGCCGTCACCGAAGGCCTTCGCGTAGATCATCGCGTTGCGCAGCACCCGTGCGGACGGTACGCAGTTGCCGTCGTCGCTGAACATGCGGACCCCTGCCTCGACCATCTCCCCCAATTCGGCGATCGACTCGCCGGCGAGGCCCTTGGTGATGGCACCCACCGGGAAGACATCGCAGAGGCCGGCCGCCGCGGCCTTGTCGCGGATCTCGGCCACCACCCCGGCGTGGTCGGTCACGGGGTCGGTGTTCGCCATCGACGAGACCGCGGTGTAGCCGCCCGCCGCCGCCGCGCGTGTGCCAGTCTCCACCGTCTCCTTATGCTCGAACCCGGGCTCGCGCAGGTGCGTATGGAGGTCGACGAGACCCGGCGTCAGCACGAGCCCCGCGCACTCGATCGTCTGGGCGCCCGCGGAGGCCAGGTCGGCACCCACCGCCTGGATCGTCCCGTCGGACACCAGCACGTCGGCGAGCTCATCGCGGCCCGACGCAGGGTCCACGACGCGTGCGCCGGTGAACAGGATCGGCCGTTCAGCCATCGAGCGCCTCCTCTCCCCCGCCGCCGAGCAAGAGGTAGAGCAGCGACATCCGGACCGCGATGCCGTTCGTCACCTGTTCCTCGATCACCGCTTGGGGAAGATCGGCGACGTCGGAGTCGATCTCGACGCCGCGGTTCATGGGGCCCGGATGCATGATCAGCGCGGACCCGGGGAGCATCGCGGCGCGCGCGCTCGTGAGCCCGAAGATCCGGTTGTACTCGCGAACGCTGGGGAAGAACTCCAGGCGCTGGCGCTCCCGCTGCACCCGCAGCATGTAGCAGACATCGAGCTTGGGCAGCACGCTGTCGATGTCGTAGCTCACGCTCACACCCCACTGCGGGGCGTCGGGCGGGATCAGGGTCGGCGGGCCGATCAGGGTCACGTCAGCGCCCATCTTGACCAGCCCGAAGCTCAAGCTGCGCGCGACCCTCGAGTGCAGCACGTCGCCCACGATCGCGACGCGGAGCCCCTCGAGCCGGCCGAGTTTCTCGCGCATCGTGTACAGATCGAGCAGCGCCTGGGTGGGGTGCTCGTGGGTGCCGTCGCCGGCGTTCAGCACGTGGCCCTGCACCCAGCGGGTCAGCTGCAGCGGCGAGCCGCTCGACGAGTGGCGGATCACGATCGCGTCGGCTCCCATCGCCTGCAGCGTGAGGGCCGAGTCTTTCAGAGACTCGCCTTTCGACACGCTCGTGCCGCTCGCACTGAAGTTGATCACGTCGGCCGACAGGCGCTTGGCCGCCAGCTCGAACGAGATCCGGGTGCGGGTCGAGTTCTCCAGGAAGAAGTTCACGACGGTGCGCCCGCGGAGCGCGGGCACCTTCTTGATCACACGGGTGCCGACCTCGCGGAAGGACTCCGCGGTGTCGAGGATCCTCACCACGTCTTTGGCGGACACGTCGTGCATCGAGAGCAGGTGCTTGTTCACGGAGCCTCCTCGATCACGACGGCGTCGTCGCCGTCGAGCTCGGTCACGAGGACGCGTACATCGTCGGCGCGGCGCGTGGGGACGTTCTTGCCCACGAAGTCGGCGCGGATCGGAAGCTCGCGGTGCCCGCGATCCACGAGTACGGCGAGCTGGATCCGACGTGGCCGCCCGAAGTCCATCAGCGCGTCCATCGCGGCGCGGATCGTGCGGCCGGTGAACAGCACGTCGTCGACGAGCACCACCGTCGTGCCCGAGATGTCGAACGGGATCCGCGTCTCGTGCACCTCGGGCGCCTCGGCCTTCAGCCCGATGTCGTCGCGGTAGAAGGTGATGTCGAGCACCCCGACCCGCACCCCGGTGCCCTCGATCCGCTGGATCTCAGCTGCGAGGCGGCGCGCGAGATGGTCGCCGCGGTTCGCGATGCCGACAAGGACGACATCGGCCGCGCCCTTGTCGCGCTCGATGATCTCGTGAGCGATACGGGTGAGCGCGCGGCGGATGTCCTCGGCGTCGAGCAGCTTGGCGCTCAGACGGCAACGCCCCCTCGGGCGCGCGAGGAGGCGTATGGGCAGGGCGTCATGTGAGTCTCCCTTCCCGGCCTCGCGGGACCGGACTTAAAGGGGAAGAATCGCTCGGCCCAGCATACACGCCTCCCCGATGCGGGCGAGGGCCTGTCGTACACTTGGCTGGTCCACGAGCGAAGGAAGCGGAAGACACATGGGACCTCCCGAGCTGCTGATCGTTGCCATCATCGCCGTCGCCGTCCTCTTCGGGGCCAAGAAGATCCCCGAGATCGCTCGGTCGGTCGGTCGAGCGCAGGGAGAGTTCAAGAAGGGAATCAAGGAGGGCCACGTCGACGAGGACCCGGCGCCCGCCGCCCCGCCCGCCGCCCCGCCCGTCGCCCCACCCGTCGCCCCACCCGTCGCCCCGCCCGTCGCCCCGCCCGTGGTCCCGCCGACCGCGTCGGCGCCGGCAGAGTCCGCGACCGATCCCGAGACCCAGACCTAGCTCGTCGACGCCCCGCCCGGCTCGCGTGCGATCCGTCCCAGCACCCCGTTCACGAATCCTTTCGATTCGTCGGATGAGAGTTCCGACGCGGCCTCGACCGCCTCGCTGATCGCGACCGACGGCGGTATGTCGGCTCGATGACGCAGCTCGAACACGGCGACCCGCAAAATCGTCCGGTCGAGGGCGGCCATGCGGGCCACCGTCCAGTCCTCCGCGCGCTCCTCGAGCATCAGGTCGATCTCTGGTCCGTACTCCACGACGCCGGCGACGAGCTCACGGGCGAACGGCGGCACCGATCGGTCTGCGTGCCGCCACGATTCGAGCACGTCGGCGGGCTCGGCCCCGGTGATGTCCGCCTGATACAGCACGTCGATCGCGAGCCGTCGGGCGTCGCGCCGGGTGGTCAACCTTTCACGCGCTCGACGTATGCCCCGGACCGGGTGTCGACCTTGATGCGCTCGCCTTCCTCGACGAAGAGCGGGACGTTGACGACCACGCCGGTCTCCAGGGTGGCGGGCTTCGACGCGCCCGTGCGCGTGTCGCCCTTCGCGCCGGGATCGCACGTGATGACCTTGAGGATCATCGAGGCCGGCAGGTCGACGGAGATCGGCGTGCCCTCGTGGAGGGCCACCTGGGCCTCGCCCCCTTCGACGAGGTAGTTCGCGCCGTCGCCGATCAGCGTGCGCGGCACGTGCACCTGATCGTAGGTCTGCAGGTCCATGAATACGAGGTCGTCGCCGTCGCCGTAGAGGTACTGATAGTCCTTGCGCTCGACGATCGCCTGCGAGACCTTCACGCCCGCGTTGAACGTCCGCTCGACCACCGCGCCAGTCTTCACGTTGCGGAGCTTCGTTCGAACGAAGGCGCCGCCTTTGCCCGGCTTCACGTGCTGGAACTCGATCACCTGGAACAGGACGCCGTCGAGCTCCAGGGTCATCCCGTTCTTGAAATCGTTGGTGGAAACGCTCACGCGGGTGTCAGCTCCTCACAGCTCGATCAGATCGCGGGCGGACGTGCCCACGACGCGGCCGCCGTCATCGGTGACTTCGACCATATCCTCGATCCGGACCCCGCCCAGCCCGGGAAGGTAGATGCCCGGCTCGACCGTCACGACGGCGCCCGTGGGCAGCACGTGCTCGAACTCCCGGCCCAACCGCGGACCCTCGTGGATCTCGAGTCCCACGCCGTGCCCGAGACCGTGCGGGAACCGGTCGCCGTAGCCGGCATCGGCGATCACCGCGCGGGCGGCCGCGTCGACCTCGGCGCCGGTGACGCCTGCCCGGACGGCATCGATCCCCGCCTGCTGCGCCTCCTTCACGATCTCGTGGACCTTCTTGAGCTCGGCAGCCGGCTCCCCGAACGCGACGGTGCGGGTCATGTCGGCGTGGTACCCGGCCCACAGCGCCCCCATGTCGAGCTTGACGACATCGCCTTCTTGCAGCACCCGGTGGCCGGGCTCGTGGTGCGGCTCCGCGGCGTTCTCGCCGAACGCCACGATCGGGTCGAAGGCCATGCGGTCGGCGCCCTCTCGGCGCATGACCAGTTGGATCTGGTGGGCGACTTGGCGCTCGGTCTGCCCGATCGCGAGCCATTCGAGGATGTCGTCGAACGCGAGATCGGTGACGCGTTGCGCGTCGCGCAGCGCCGCGATCTCCTCGTCATCTTTGACCCAGCGCTGGCGCTCGACGGCGTCCTGCGTCGCCACGAGCTCGATGCCGCTCAGGTCGCTGCCCAGACGGCCGTGCGCGGCCACGCTCATGTCGTGCGCCTCGAAGCCGAGGCGCGCGATGCCCAGCCTGCCGCACTGCTCGTGCAGCGACGCCCCAACGCTCGCCGAATAGGTGACCCGCTCGAGGTCGGGGGCCTCGTGCCGCGACTGCTCGGTGTAGCGGCCGTCCGTGAAGAACACCGCCCCCGACTCCGTCAGGAGCGCCTGGCCGTTCGATCCGGTGAAGCCGGTGAGGTATCGGACGTTCGTGAGCCGGGTGACGAACAGCGCGTCAACAGCGAGATCGCCCAGCCGCGCGGCCAGGGTCGTGCGTCTCAGCTGGTGATCCACGGAATCGCCTCCAGTGCCAGATGATAGCCACCGGCCCCCAGGCCGGTGATGGTCGCCCGGCAGACGTCGGAGATCACCGAGTGGCGGCGGAACTCTTCGCGGGCGTAGATGTTGGACATGTGCACCTCGATCACCGGCAGGCCAGAGGCTTCGACGGCGTCGCGGAGCGCGTACGAATAGTGGCTCAGGGCTCCGGGATTCAAGACGATGACCTCGTGGCCCTCGTCGGCGGCCTGCAGCAACCAGCCCACGAGCTCGCCCTCGTGGTCGGACTGCCACCAGACGACCTCGTGATCGAGCGAGGTGCCCCGCTCTGCGACCGGCACCATCAGTTCCTCGAGCGTCGCCGAACCGTACGTCTCCGGGTCTCGCCGGCCCAGCGCGCCCAGATTCGGGCCGAACAGGAATAGCACCTTCATCGGGTCGCTCCGATCTCTCCGAGGATCTCCCTCACTCGATCGGTCGGCACGTCGTCGACGACCAAGGGGCGACCCACGTCTTCCAGCAGGACGAATCGCACCCCGCCCCGAAACTTCTTGTCGAGGCGGAGGGCGGGCATCAGATCGGCGATCGAAGGAAGGGGGCCGTCGGTCTCGAGCCCGAGTGAGGACAGCAGCCGCACCGTGCGCGTGGCCAGCCCCGTTCCGGCGATCCCCATCGACTCCGCGAGCCGCGCGGCGAACACCATGCCGATCGCGATGGCCTCGCCGTGCGAACGACCGGCGAAGGCATCGAGGCGCTCGAGCGCATGGCCCAGCGTGTGTCCGTAGTTCAGGTGCAGCCGCGCGCCGGTGTCCCGTTCGTCCTCGACCACCGCGGCGGCCTTCAGACCGACGCAGCGGGCCACGAGCGGCTCGAGGACGGCGGGGTCGCGGGCGAGCACGGGCGCGGGCTCGGTCTCGAGTTGGCGCAACAGCTCGGGATCGAGAGCGAGCGCGTACTTCGCGACCTCCGAGAGCCCCGCTCGGTAATCGCGGTCGGTCAGGGTCGCCAGCAGCTCGACGTCGGCGATCACCGCCCGGGGCTGGAAGAAGGTTCCCACGAGGTTCTTTCCTTCGGGCATGTTCACGGCGGTCTTGCCCCCGATCGCGGAATCCACCTGCCCGGTGAGGGTCGTCGGCACCTGGATCAGCGGCATGCCCCGCATGTAGGTCGACGCCACGAAGCCGGCCAGGTCCCCCGTCGATCCTCCCCCGAACGCGACCACCACGTCGTCGCGGTGAGCCTCCTGGGTGGCGAGCTGATGCAGCAGCGTCCCGTACATCTGCAGCGACTTCGCCTCTTCCCCCGAGGGCACCGTGAGCAACACGGGATCGAGGCCCGCCCCTTTCAGGCTGCCGGCGAGCGTGCCGAACCCGTTGTTCACCACGGCCCGATCGGCGACCACGAACGCCCGGCCGGCAGCAGGAAGTTCGGGCAGCAAGGCGCCCGTCTGCGCGAGCACGCCCGCCCCCACCACCACGTCGTACGGCCGTCCGGGGATCGGCACGGTCACGCTGACCAACGCAGCTCCTCGACGATCGCGTCGGCGACCTCACCCGGCGTGCCGCGACCGTCGACGACGTGCGCCGCGAACTCAC
>JBDTNY010000073.1:0-10111 GCA_039933515.1 Actinomycetota bacterium | reverse complement strand
GCCGTCGTCGACCGGTACCTGAGCTCGGAGGTCGTCTACCTAGGATCGGGATTCGACTTCGGCGCCGAGCAGGAGCAGGACGTGCTGCAGATGCGCCGCCGCGACTGGACCCCGTGGGAGTTCGAGCGCGCGTGTAGGAACCTAGGGCATCGCCTGCAGGCGCACGTGACGCGGGTCGAGACCGGCCCCGTCGAAGCCCGGGAGGCGGTCGTCCGATGAAGATGTCCGGCGCCGACGCGCTGCTGAAAGCGCTCGAGCAGGAGGGGGTCGAGGCGATCTTCGGCATCCCCGGCGGCGCCAGCATGCCGATCTACGACCCGCTGGTCGACCGCTCCTCGATCCGCCACATCCTCTGCCGGCACGAACAGGGCGCGGGCCACGCGGCCGAGGGCTACGCCTGGGTGACCGGGAAGGTCGGCGTGTGCATGGCCACAAGCGGTCCCGGCGCGACGAACCTGGTCACGCCCCTGGCCGACGCGAAGATGGACTCGGTGCCGATCGTCGCGATCACCGGCCAGGTGCCGACCCCGGTGGTGGGCAACGACGCCTTCCAGGAGGCCGACATCACCGGCATCACGATGCCGGTCACCAAGCACAACTTCCTGGTGAAGGATCCGGCCGAAATCGTCGAGACGGTGCGCGAGGCGTTCCACATCGCGTCGACCGGGCGCCCCGGACCCGTGCTGATCGACCTTCCCAAGGACGTGCTGCTCGCCGAGACCACGTACAAGTGGCCCGAACGCATCAACCTTCCCGGCTACAAGCCGACGACGAAGGGCAACTCGCGCCAGGTCGTCGAGGCCGTCAAGCTCATCATGCGCGCGAAGAAGCCGGTGCTCTACGTCGGGGGCGGCGTGATCAAGGCCGACGCGCACAAAGAGCTGTTCAAGCTCGCGACGACGGGGCAGCTCCCGGTGGTCACGACCCTGATGGCGCGCGGCGCGTTCCCCGATTCGAACGAGCTGTGCCTGGGCATGCCGGGCATGCACGGCAACTACACGGCCGTCACGTCGATGCAGCAGGCCGATCTGCTCGTGGCCCTCGGCTCGCGGTTCGACGACCGGGTGACCGGCAAGCTCGCCGGGTTCGCCCCGCACGCGAAGATCGTCCACGTCGACATCGACCCGGCCGAGATCGGCAAGAACCGCGTGGTCGACGTACCGATCGTCGGCGACTGCAAGGACGTGATCGGCAAGCTCGCGGCCGAGCTGGCGAAGCGGCAGGAGGAAGCCGGGGGCGCGCCGGACCGCGGCCCATGGCTGCGCCAGCTCGCCGAGTGGAAGCGCACGTACCCCTACCGGTACGAGCAGGAGTCCGGCGGCCCGCTGAAGCCGCAGTACTGCGTCGAGCGCCTCAACCACTTCGCCGACGATGACACGATCCTCGTCTCGGGCGTGGGTCAGCACCAGATGTACGCGTCGCAGTACTGGCAGTTCGAGCGGCCCCGCCACTGGGTCAACTCCGGTGGACTGGGCACGATGGGCTTCGCCGTGCCGGCTGCCATGGGTGCGAAGGTCGGCCGGCCCGACCAGCGCGTGGTCGCGATCGACGGCGACGGATGCTTCCAGATGACGGCCCAGGAGCTTGCGACGAGTGCCACCGAGAAGATCCCGTTCATCACGGCGATCCTGAACAACGGGTACCTCGGCATGGTGCGTCAGTGGCAGGAGCTGTTCTTCGACGAACGCTACTCGGGCGTGTGGCTGGACCCGAACGTGCCCGACTACGTGAAGCTCGCCGACGCTTACGGTGCCGAGGGGATCCGGGTGGACTCGCCCGACGAGGTCGACAACGCGATCGAGAAGGCGTTCTCGATCACCGACCGGAGCGTCGTGATCGACTTCCGGGTCGACCCCTCTGAAATGGTGTTCCCAATGGTGCCGTCGGGCGCCTCGAACGACGACATCATCCTGGGACCTGAGGGCATCAGGTCCACCACCGACCCTGCGGAGGCACCGATCGCATGAGCACTCTCCACACGATCTCCGTGCTCGTCGAGGACCGGCCCGGCGTGCTCACTCGCGTGGCTGGGCTGTTCGCCGCGCGCGGCTACAACATCGATTCGCTGGCGGTCGGGCCCACCGACACCGATGGCATCTCCCGGATGACGATCGTCGTCAACGTCGACGAGAGCCCGCTCGAACAGGTCACGAAGCAGCTGAACAAGCTGATCAACGTGATCAAGATCATCGAGCACGACCCGGGCAGCGCGGTCGAGCGCGAGCTGATGCTCGCGAAGGTCCACGCGCAGGGCGACGCACGGGCGCGGATCATGGAGATCGCGGAGGTCTTCCGCGTGAACGTCGTCGACGTGACTGCGAGCACGCTCACGCTCGAGGCGAGCGGCAAGCCCGAGAAGCTGGAGGCGCTCCGTGAGCTCCTCGACGAGTTCGGGATCGTGGAGCTCTCGCGAACCGGGCGCATCGCGCTCTCGCGTGGCGAGCGGGGGATCCGCGAACGTTCCGCGCTCCGAGCGGCCAACTAGCCCCGACCAGACCAACCGATCACGGGAAGGAACTCCGAGATGGCGACGATCTACTACGAGAAGGACACCGACACCGGCGTGCTGGCGGACCAGAAGATCGCCATCCTCGGATACGGTTCGCAGGGGCACGCGCACGCCCTCAACCTCCAGGACTCCGGATACGACGTGCGCGTGGGACTGCGTCCCGGATCTGCGAGTCGCGCGCAGGCCGAGGCGGCGGGCCTCCGCGTGCTCGACACCGCCGAGGCGGTGGTCGAGGCCGACATCGTCATGTGCCTCCTCCCCGACACGAGTCACGCCAAGGCCTATGCCGAAGACATCGCGCCGAATCTGAAGGACGGCGACATGCTGATGTTCGCCCACGGGTTCTCGATCCACTTCCAGACCGTGGTTCCTCCCGAGGGCGTCGACGTGACGATGATCGCGCCCAAAGGCCCCGGTCACCTCGTGAGACGCACCTACGAGGAGGGGAACGGCACGCCGGGGCTGGTGGCGGTGCAGCAGGACGCCACCGGCAAAGCCCTCCAGCGCGCGCTCGCGTACGGCAACGGGATCGGCTGCGCCCGTCCCGGCATCATCCAGACCACCTTCAAGGAGGAGACCGAGACCGACCTGTTCGGCGAGCAGACGGTGCTCTGCGGCGGCCTGAGCAGCCTGATCAAGAACGGGTTCGAGACCCTGGTGGGCGCCGGCTACCAACCCGAGATCGCGTATTTCGAGTGCCTGCACGAGGTGAAGTTGATCGTGGACCTGATCTACGAAGGCGGCCTGTCGTGGATGCGTCACTCGGTCTCGACCACCGCGGAATGGGGCGACTACGTGAGCGGCGCGCGCGTGGTGGACGAGCACGCCCGCGCTCAGATGGAGCAGGTGCTGGCCGAGATCCAGGATGGAACCTTCGCCCGCAACTGGATCGCCGAGGCCGACGCCGGCTTCCCGGAGTACCACCGACTTCGGGACGAGGCGCGGTCGTCCAAGCTCGAGAGCGTGGGGCGCGAGCTGCGCCAGATGATGCCCTGGCTGGAGAGCGACAAGAAGGTGGCCCCGGAATGAGCGAGGACGGCAACGTAGGCGCGCCTGGCAACGTCCGGATCTTCGACACCACCCTGCGCGATGGCGAACAGGCGCCCGGCATCGCCTTGACGAAGGCCGAGAAGGTCGAGATCGCCGAGCAGCTCGCCCGGTTGAACGTCGACATCATCGAGGCCGGGTTCCCGGTCAGCTCGACCGGTGAGTTCGACGCGGTCAGCGAGATCGCCTCCAGCGTGAAAGGCCCGGTGATCGCGGCGCTCGCGCGCACGTCCACCGGCGACATCGAGCGTGCGGCCGAGGCGTTGAAAGGGGCTGACCGCTGGCGGATCCACACGTTCATCTCGACCAGCGACGTGCAGCGTGAATCGATGCTGAAGATGAGCTACCAGCAGGTGCTCGACGCGATCCGTGAGAACGTCACGCTCGCGAAGAGCTATACCGAGGACGTCGAGTTCAGCGCGCAGGACGCGACGCGCACGCCCCTGGAGTTCCTCATGGAGTGCTACCGGGTGGCGGTCGAGTGCGGCGCCACCACGATCAACGTGCCCGACACCGTGGGGTACGCCACGCCGTCCGAGTTCGGCGAGCTGATCCGCACCGTGCGAGTGGCCACGCCCGACGAGGTGGTCATCTCGACCCACTGCCACAACGATCTGGGCCTCGCGGTGGCGAACTCGCTGGCCGGGATCGAGAACGGCGCCGGCCAGGTCGAGGTCGCGGTGAACGGGATCGGCGAGCGCGCGGGCAACTGCGCGCTCGAGGAGATCGCGATGATCGTGCGTACCCGCGGTCAGGCGCTGAACAAGCAACACGGCCTGAACATCAAGGAGATCACGCGCACCTCCCGGCTGGTCGCCATGACCACCGGGTACAGCGTGCAGCCGAACAAGGCGGTGGTGGGCTCCAGCGCGTTCGCGCACGAGAGCGGCATCCACCAACACGGCGTGCTGAGCAACCGCGCCACCTACGAGATCATGGATCCGGTCGAGGTCGGGCTCGAGGGGAACTCGATCGTGCTCGGGAAACACTCGGGCCGCCACGCCTTCATCGACGCGTTGTCGAAGCTGGGGATCGAGTTGGACGAGGCCGCGATGAATCGCGCGTTCGCACGCTTCAAGGACCTGGCCGACCGCAAGGTACAGATCACCGATCAGGATCTGAACGCGATCGTCGCCGAGGAGCTGGGGGCCGCCGACCAGGATCTTCTCGTCATGGAGTCGCTCCAGATGGGCGGCGGCACGCACCTCCAGCCGCGCGCCACGGTGCGGCTCCGGCGGGGCGACGAAGAGCCGGTCGAGGAGTCGGCGATGGGCGACGGGCTGATCGACGCAGTGATGGGCGCGATCCAGCGGGCCTCGGGCGTCGAGGGTCGGCTCGTGAATTTCCACGTGTCGAGTGTCACGGGCGGCACCGACGCACTCGGCGACGTCGTCGTGCAGCTCGAGGTCGACGGCCGGCGCGTGACCGGGCGCGGCGTGGCGACCGACGTCGTCGAGGCGAGTGCCCGCGCCTATCTCGCCGCGATCAACCGCGCGCTCCAGGTCGGCGGCGCCGCCGCCACGAACGAGGAGACGCCGTGACGGAGCGCACGTACCGGGTCGGCGTGATCCCGGGCGACGGGACGGGCCCCGAGGTCGTGCGCGAGGGTCTGAAGGTCCTCGACGCCGTGCGTGACGGCTTCGCGGCCGAGCTCGTCGAGCTCGACCTGGGCGCCGAGCGGTACCTGCGCACCGGCGACGTGCTCCCCGACGAGGAGCTCGAGCAGCTCCGCGGGCTGGACGCGATCTTCTTGGGGGCGGTCGGGGATCCGCGCGTGAAGCCGGGCATCTTGGAACGCGACTTGCTGCTGAAGGCGCGATTCGGGCTCGACCAGTGGGTGAACCTGCGTCCGGTTGTGCGGTACCCCGGCGTGGAGACCCTGGTGCCCAGCCATTCCGAGGACGACGTGAACTTCGTTGTGGTGCGCGAGAACTCCGAGGGGCTGTACTCAGGCGCCGGAGGGTTCCACCGCAAGGGGACCGAGTTCGAGGTCGCGGTGCAGGAGTCGATCAATACGCGGCACGGTGTCGAGCGGATCGTGCGCTACGCGTTCGACCTCGCGATGCAGCCGCACCGCCGCAAGAAGCTCACCCTCGTGCACAAGACGAACGTCCTGACGTTCGCGGGCGATCTCTACCAGCGGGTGGTCGACGAGGTGTCGGCAGAGTTCCCGCAGGTCCAGTCAGACTATGTGCACGTCGATGCGGCATGCATCTACTTCCTGGATTGGCCCGCGCGGTTCGACGTGATCGTGACCGACAACATGTTCGGTGACATCATCACGGACCTCGGCGCGATGCTCCAGGGCGGTATGGGCATCGCCGCGGGCGGCAACATCAACCCCACCGGGGTGTCGATGTTCGAGCCGATCGGCGGCACCGCGCCCGATCACACGGGCAAGAGCACGATCAACCCGCTCGCCGCGATCGCGGCGGTCGAGATGCTGCTCCGGCAGTTGGGCGAGGACGATGCCGCCGACAAGGTCGATCGCGGGATCCGGGCGGCCACGAGCCAGATGAAGAGCATGCGTGCCGGCGAGATGGGCGTGACCACCGCCGAGGTCGGCGACCTCGTGGTCCAAGGAGCCGGAGGATGACGACCGAGGCCACCGGGGCGGCACGTGGGGTCGAGCTGTACGACACGACGCTCCGCGACGGCGCCCAGGGAACCGGGATCTCGTACTCGATCGAGGATCGTCTGCGCATCCTGCACAAGCTCGACCAGCTCGGCGTGCCGTTCATCGAGGGTGGCTGGCCTGGCGCCAACCCCCGTGAGACCGAGTTCTTCAAGCTCGCGACGAAGGAAGCGCTCCGTACCAGCACCTTGACGGCGTTCGGGATGACGCGGAAGGCGGGCGAGAAGGCCGAGGACTCGGCCATCCTGCGTGACCTCCTCGACGCCGGCACCGGATACGTGTGCCTGGTGGGCAAGTCGTGGGACATGCACGTGACCCAGGCCTTGCGCACCGACCTCGACGAGGGCGTGGCCATGGTGCGCGACTCGATCGAGTTCTTGCGCCGTCAGGGGCGTCGCGTGTTCTTCGATGCCGAGCACTTCTTCGACGGGTACCGCAGCGCTCCCGCGTTCGCGCTTCGGGTGCTCGCTGCCGCCGAGGAGGCGGGGGCCGAGCGCCTCGTGCTCTGCGATACGAACGGCGGCATGCTGCCCTTCGACGTGGCGCGGATCGTCGACGAGGTCCGCGCGACCACCGAGACCCCGCTCGGGATCCACGTGCACAACGATGCGGGCTGCGCGGTCGCGAATTCGCTGATCGCGGTGCAGCACGGGGCCTTCCAGGTGCAGGGCGTGGTGAACGGATACGGCGAGCGCACGGGCAACGCCGACCTGATCCCGATCGCCGCGAACCTGACGCTCAAGATGGGGATCCCGGTGCTTCCCGAGGGCGGGATCGAGCGGCTCACCGAGGTCGCGCACTACGTGGCCGAGGTGGCGAACGTCGCGCCGGACACACGCCAGCCCTACGCCGGCAGGTACGCGTTCACCCACAAGGCCGGGCTGCACGCGAGCGGCGTGGCCCGGCTGACCCAGGCCTACGAGCATGTCGAGCCCGAGTCGGTGGGCAACCGGCGCGGCGTGGTGGCCTCCGACCTCGGAGGGGCCGCGACCCTGCGGATGAAGGCCGCCGAGTTCACCGTCGAGCTCGCGGACGCAGACATCCCGGCGCTCCTCACCGAGTTGAAGGGGCTCGAGGCGCGGGGCTACACCTTCGAGGTGGCCGACGCCTCCCTCGAGCTGCTGATGCGTAAGGCGCACGGCTGGCGGCCGGGTTTCTTCCAGGTGGAGAGCTACCAGGCGACCGTCACGGAGCGCTGGGACGAGGGCGCGGTTGCTGAGGCCACCGTCAAGGTCATCACGAAGGAGGAGCGGCACATCGAGACCGCCGAAGGCCACGGTCCGGTGGGTGCGCTCGACAACGCGCTCCGTAAGGCGCTCACGAACGAGTATCCGGAGCTCGACGGGATGACGCTCGAGGACTACCGCGTGCGGGTGCTCGAAGAGAACATCGGCACCGGGGCGGTGGTGCGCGTGCTGATCGACATGTCGAACGGCGAACGCGAGTGGACGACCGTGGGCATCAGCGAGAACATCCTCGAGGCGTCGTGGGAGGCGCTCGTCGCCGGGTACGAGTTCGGATTGCTCCACCCGAGGCCGCCGCACGAAGCATGACCGGAAGGCTCTTCCCATCGAGGAGTCCGCTCAGGTAGGCTGCCAACCCCCGACCCCCCGAGGTACCCCGTGACCGCTCGACCCCTGCTGACCCGCGCCGCCGTGGCGTCGGCGTTGCTGTGTTCGTTCGCGGCGGGGACGGTCCCGCCGCCCGTTTCGGCATCGGTGCAGCCGCCCTCGGCGACGATCCGGGAGGTGTTCGAGTTGGGGCCGGGCGTGACCCTGAAGGTCGTGCAATACCCGGATACCCCGCTGCAGGTGCGGATCCTGGTGGTGGCGCCGTCGCAGGGGGCCACGCTCGACGCGCTTCCGGCCGGGAGCTCCTACCCGGTCCGGCGGACGCCAAGCTCGATCGCGGCGGCCAACGGGGTGCTCGCCGCCGTGAACGGGGACTTCGCCTCCACCGTTGATGATCGCCCGATGCATGCATCGCTGATCGACGGCGAGCTCTGGACGAGCGGCCTGCGCTCAGGGGGTGGGTTCGGCTCGTCGCCCGATGGCTCCGTGGCATACGCGGGAAACGTGAGGATCACGATCCATGGCACCTCGAGCACCGGTGCGTTCGACGTCGCCGACTGGAACGTCGACGCGCCGTCGGGTGCGTCGATCGACGCCTACACGGCACGCGGTGGCCGGATCATCGGACCGCCGGGGACGGCGGCCCCCGATGCGTCCTCGCCAGCGTTCTGCGCTGCGCGCCTCGTGCCCCTCGGGCCGATCGGGTGGTCGGGCGCGAACCGGCGTCTGCTCGCGCGCACCTTTTCGGTCGACGAGCAGCCGGATCCGTGTCCGCAGACGCCGCTCGCGATCGGGTCAACCACCGGCGCGGTGGTGCTCGCCGGGCACGCCGACACCGAGGGCGGCGCGACGGTGCGCAGCCTCGACCCCGGTGCGATGGTTCGGCTGACGTGGGGCGTCGCCGGCAGGCCCGGCATCACGGATCTCACGGGCGGACGCCCGGTGCTCCTCGTCGACGGCGTCAACGTCGCCCCGCCGTACACACCCGACTCGGGCTACCTGTTCGATCGCAATCCGCGGACGGCCGTCGGCGTCACGCAGGGCTGCACCGACGACGTGGCGAAGACGCGATGCCGGGTGATCATCGTGACCGTCGACGGTCGCCAACTCGATTCGTCGTGGTCCTCCGGCATGCGCTTCCCGCAGCTGGCCGATCTGCTCGCACGCCAGGGGGCGTGGGACGCCGTCGCGCTCGACGGAGGGGGCGGAACCGTGATGTGGACCTCGCTCGTGAGCGAGCTCTACTGCCAGTCATACCCGTTGGTCGGCGGATGCCGTCTGAACCGGCCCGCCGTGATCGCCGGGACCGGGGAGCGCATCACCGTCGGGGCCCTGGGCGTGAGGCTGGGCGCCGATCCGGGCGAGTCCGGCCTGCGTTAGGGTCCGCGGGTGCGCGAGACCGAGCCCTGGACGATCCGTATCGCTCGCACCTCCGACGCCGGTGACATCGCCGCGCTTCACGTTGCCGCCTGGAGGTGGGCCTACCGAGGACTGCTCGCCGACGACGTCCTGGCCGCCCTGAACGCCGACGAGCGTGAGCCGGTTTGGGCCGAGCTCGTCGGGGATCCGAGCCTGTCCGTGCTGGTGGCCGAGCGCGATGGTGCGCTCGCCGGGTTCGCGAGCGGATGCGCATCTCGTGACGAGGACGCCGCGCCGGGCACGGGGGAGGTCGCGGCGATCTACCTCGACGAGGACGCCGCCGGAACTGGCCTGGGCATCGCGCTGTTCGCCGGTATCCAAGACGAACTCCGGACGCGGAGCTTCATGCGGGCGAGCCTGTGGGTGCTGGAAACGAACGCTCGGGCGCGGCGGTTTTACGAGCGCGAGGGCTGGCGATGGGACGGCTCGCGGAGCGACCATCAGATCCAGTGCGACCGCCAGCCGATCGTGCGCTACGTCGCTGAGCTGTGACCCGGCTCCGGCTACGCGGGCGGCGTCGCGTTCGCGTTCACGACGTTGACGATCGCGTTCTCCAGCTGCATCGAGTGGGTCTTCGTGATCCCTTTGGACAGGATCGAAAACTCTGCCCAGTCGCCGACACGTTCGAGCCAGACCCAGCCCGAGAGCGCAGAGATCTCGTCGAGCGTGCCCGTCTTCGCCCGAAGTCGCACGTCCGTGAAGCGCCCGGCGAGCGTGCCCTGACCGCCCTTGGGAAGGACCTCGCGGAGCGTCGCGCCCCACGGCTGCGTCTCGGCGTACTCGAGCAGGTCCACGATCCCCATCACCGTGACACGGTTGGCGTAGGACAGGCCCGAACCATCGTTGGCCATCAGGTCGACCCCGTGAGCGCGGGCGAAGGCCTCGATCGCCCGGGCACCTTTGGCGATCGTGCCCGGCGATCCCCAGCGG
>JBDTNY010000072.1:0-5749 GCA_039933515.1 Actinomycetota bacterium | reverse complement strand
CCGGCGGCAACGGTACCGCCGAAGAGTGCGTCACCAGCGGAGAATGAGAACAGGGTGTCGCGGCCGCCCGATGTCCCGATCCGGTCTGCCGTCAGTGGAGGCACCCCGTAGGCGAGGCCCCGCGCTGCGGACAAGATCGTGAGGGTCTCCGCGCCGCGAGGGGCGAGGGGATGCTGGATTGACTGGATCGCAACGGTCCGCTGACCGGTCACGGTGCCGTAGTCCACATCTCGGACACGGTCCGTCATCAGCATGTCGTCGTAGAGGAAGGGTTTCCACACGAGCACCGGAACGGGAGTCGATCGGAACATCGCGCCGATCTTGCCGGCCACAACGCTCGAGGGTATGACCAGCAACTCCGCTCCGGTCGCGGCCCCGGCCGAGAGGCCGTCGTCGTCGCGGACCTGTACCGAGAAGCCAAGCCCTTGAAGACGAGTCACGACTCTCGCTTCGGTCCCGAGAACCGCCGGATCGGCTACGACCAGCACCGCGTCGCGGGAACTCGAGTCGGCCGAGTACGTCGCCGTGAAGGTCGTGTCGTTTACCGGCGTCACGATGGAGTGCTCTCTTGCTCCGCCGTCGGACCACCCTTGGAACTGGTAGGTGGTGCCTCCGACGATCTGAGTGGCCGGGGCCGTGAGCAGTCGAGACACTCCTTCGACGCCGGTCAAGATCTTCGGAGTGGTCGTCGGCTGGGCGTCGAGGAGCAAACCGAGCCCTGTGGGGACCGTTCTCAGGGTCAGGTTGCTCGTGCGGGGGGTCACATCGCGCGTCACCTCGTGCGTATCGCCCGCAGTGTCGGTAGCGGTGAGGTGGATCCTGACGAACACGTCGGCGTCGGTCTCGAGATCGCGCGGCACCGTGAAGGAGCCACCTGCGCCACTGAACGGGTCGATGAACGGGTGCGTATGCGTGTTGTGGTGGAACACCACCTCCCACGTCAGATCGCCGGACGCGAGGACGCCATCTTCCACGTCGGTCGCCGACCCGGAGAACGCGATCTCCTCGCCTGCCGCGTACGTGGTGCCGGCCAGAGGTGTATCGATCGACGCCTGGGGTCGGTGGTTCGACGTCACCGTGAGTACGGCCGTGTCGCTTGTCACATTGCCAGTCGGATCGGTGACCCGGACGGAGAATCCAGCACCCGAATCGGACGGCTGCAAGTTCTGCAGCGTGTAGACGGAGGATGTCGCCCCGGAGATAGCCGTTCCGTTGCGGAGCCACTGGTAGGAAAGTGGAGGAGTACCGGAAGCGATCACGGAGAAGGTGGCAGAACCTCCGATGGGCCCTGACGTCGCTCCCGGTTGTTGCAGGATCTGCAGTGTCACGTCGTTCACGTAGTCGATCCGGTATAACGCGCCTCCGAACGATCCGTTGTACTGGCGCTGCAGGGCGTAGATCTCTCCTTGGGGGCCGACCTTGACGTCGACGGGGTCGACAAGACCCGTCAGGATCGGCAGGTTCGTCACCGGGCTCGCACCCAAGTCGAACGCCTTCAGCCACCCCTGGCAGTGGTCGGGGAACAGGTACCGCCCCACGTAGGCGGCAGGGAGCTGGGGCACGTCGGGTTCGTAGACGTCGCCGCCCATGATCGCGCAACCTGAAGGAACACCCGTGGTGTGGTTGTAGGCGTAGATCGGGTCGGTGAATCGCGGGTCACTGCTCGGTCCCTCCGCGTCGGGCCATCCGTAGTTCGCCCCTGGCGCCCCGACGTTCACCTCTTCCCATGTCATCCCCCCGACGTCGTTGATCAGCATCTGTCCGGAATCGTCGAAGGTGAACTTGAAGGGGTTGCGCAGCCCGAGAGCCCAGATCGCGCGGTTCACGCCCGTCGTCTGGTTGTAGAACGGGTTGTCGGTGGGGATCGAACCATCGGCGTTGAGCCGAAGCATCTTGCCCCAGGTGTTGTCGATCTGCTGGGCGACCGTCAGCTGAAGACGATCCCCGACCGACATATACAGCTTGCCGTCGGGGCCGAAGTTGATATCCCCGCCGTAGTGCATCGTCTTGTCCGCGAGGTCGCCGAGCTCGAAGAGTACGACCTCGCTCGCGGTGCTGGCCGTGTTGCCGGTCGCCGTGAAGCGGCTGAGCCGGTTGTGGATCACCCCCCCGGCGTTCGTCGTGTATACGAGGTAAAAGAAGCCATTGGTCGCGAAGTTCGGATGGAAGGCGATACCGAGAAGGCCTCGACTGCCTCCGGTCTGGACGGGCACCGTGATGAGCGGCGTGGTCAGCATCACGCCGTTCTCGACGATGCGCACGGCCCCGCGGCTCTGCTCTAGCACAAACAGCCGGCCGTCCGCCGAGAACTTCATCGCGTCGGGCGAACGGAAGTCCGGGGAATGGGCCACGAGTGTCTCGACGAAACCGGCTTCCAGGACATTGCTGAGCGCAGGCACGGGAGTGGCGCCGGTGAACGCGACGAGTGCAACAAGAAGGAGGGCTGCCAGACGGCGCATGATGTTCCCTTCGATCCGACGGGGAGACAGGCCTTGTAACCATAAGGGAGGATGCCCTCGAACACAACAACATCCCTCACGGCCACGCGAAGAGGGTTACGAAGGCCAGGCGCTCAAGGTCACACAAAGGCGCTCAGACGCCCTCCAGGTCGACGCATCCGGCGCCGGCCTCAGGACTCAGCCCTTGCGGATGCTACGGGGATCGGCGTGGTCGGCGTGATCTCCAGCCTTGCCTGCTGGGCGGGGTACACAGGTCACGGCGTCCACGGGGAGGGGAGTCGCCAACTACGTCTCGGGTGAGACGCTCAACAACGGCGCGAGCGGGGTCCACGGCAAGAACGAAGGGACCGACTTCGGCGTGGGGGGCCGCGCCACAAAGGGGACCAGTGTGCTCGCCGACAGCTCCAACGCCACCGCCTTGGATGTCCGTGGCACGGCGAAGTTCTCTCGGAGCGGCGTCGTCACCATCGCCTACCCGTGAAGTCCGCGACCAGGTGTGCCAGCGCTCTTCGCTGCGTTTCCGCTTTTGGTGGACCCAAGGGGATTCGAACCCCTGACCTCTTGGCTGCCAGCCAAGCGCTCTACCAGCTGAGCTATGGGCCCGCGGTGCCGAAGCCCGAGTTTACCGGGCCGTCGAGACCGCGTCCTCAGCGGTGTCGGTGTCCCATCGGACCTTCGGGGAGTCGCTCCAGAGCCGTTCGAGGTCGTAGTAGGCCCGCTCCTCGCTCCCGAACACGTGGACCACCACGTCGATGTAGTCCAGGAGCCACCAGCCCGCTTCGGGTTCGCCCTCGCGACGGACTGGCTTGACGCCCAGGCCCCGCAAGGCGTCCTCGACGGCGTCGACGACCGAACGGATCTGGCGCTGCGACTCGGCCGTGCAGATCACGAAGTAGTCGGTGATCACGATCGTCGCGTGGACGTCGAGCACCACGATCTCGGTGGACTGCTTGTCGGAGGCGGCCTTCGCGGCGGCCACGGCCACGTCGCGGCTGGCGGGCAGCACGCCGTCGCCCTCGCCCCGTATGCCCGCCGTCGTCGTCAAGCCGTGAAGTCCTTCCCCACCACGATGGTGATGTCCCCGATGCCCGATGGTACCTGGGATACCCCGACACGCCCGACGCCCAGCGCCTTGCGCGCCGCCCGGGCAGCCTCCAGGTTCTCCTCGCCGTTCGCGATCACATCGGTGGTCGGCAGGCCGAACGTGGCCGCGTTCTGCGAAAGCACGATCCGGAATCCCGCGGGGATGATGCGCCGCCCGACCTCCTCTCCCACCCCCGGAGCCCCGTTGCCGTTCTGCACGATGGCCGGGATCGGCGCCTCCGTGCCGAAGGCCTCGGTCACCAGCTGGTCCAGATCGGGCTGCGCCGCCACCGTCACGGTGCCCGCCACCACCTTCGTGGGGAACCCGAGCACGGAACCTCCCCGCGCCCCCTCCAGGAGCTGCTGGACGACGTCGAGGCCGTTCGATGCCGCCAGGTCCCCCGTCCGCATCGACGGCGGCGATGCGAGGAGCCCCTGGAGCACGTGTGCCCAGTACGTGGGGGCGTCGGGGGTGTCGAGCGCGAGCAGCGCGCGGACCTGCGCGCCGGTGAGCGTGGGCGAGCCCGGGCCGAGCACGCCGGCGGCGGTCGTCACCGGCAGGGGAAGCTCGACCTTCAGCCCAGCCTCCCGGTCGACGATCACGGCGAGCTGGCGGAGCGTGATCACGGCGTAGCCCTCCGTCCACGCGCCCACCGCGTTCGAGAGGGCCACCTGGATGGACGCTCCCGAGAGCTGCGCGACCGCCGCCGTCTCGGTCTCCCCCTGGCCGGGCACGATCGTGATCATCTCCATCGGGATCGGCAGCGCCGACCCCGAACGTCCCTCGGTCGCGGTGCCGAGCACCGCGAGGTGCGGCAGCGCCGCTCCCGACACCGAGAGCGCGAGCAGCCGGGAGGGGCCGGCCGGACCTTGTGGCGACGGAGTCGTTCCGATGGGGCCGCCGTCGGTGCCTCCGCGACCGAACAGGAACCACCCGGCCACCGCCACCACCGCGAGGCCGGCGACGATCTCGAGCGCCAGCGCACGCCGGTGGCGCGTGCGACGGGCGGCGCGGGAACCCCGCACCGGGCCGCCCGGGGGCGGGCCTGATCTCACCGGTACAGCGCCGCCTTCTCGATGTAGCTCTTCACGCCCTCGGGGACGAGATACCGGATCGGGCGGGCGGCCCCGATCCGCGCCCGGATGTCGGTGGACGAGATGGCAAGCGCGGGGACGTTCATCACGGTGATGCCGGGGTGCTTGGTCGGCGCGTGCGCCGAGAACCCCGCGATGTCGTAACCCGGCCGCGTCGCGGCGATGAAGTGCGCCAGCTCGAACAACTCGCCGGGATCCTTCCACTGGAAGATCTCGAGCACGGCATCGGCGCCGGTCACGAAGAACAGCTCGGTCTCGGTTCCGAGCTCGGCCTTCATCCCGCGGAGGGTATCCACGGTGTAGGTCGGACCGTCGCGGTCGACCTCGAGGCGGGAGACACGGAACAGCGGGTTCGAGGCGGTCGCGATCACGGTCATCAGGTAGCGGTCCTCGGGCGGCGAGACGACCTCGTGCTCTTTCATCCACGGGCGGCCCGTGGGCACGAAGATCATGCCGTCGAGCCCGAACTGCTGGAGGGCTTCCTCGGCGGTCACGAGGTGTCCGTAGTGGATGGGGTCGAAAGTGCCACCCATGACCCCGAGGCGGTTTCCCATCGCGGCTATCCTACGCGGCCCGGGTCATCGACCCAGCCAAGCCCGGAGATCCTCGACGTGTTTCGCGTAGTGCAGCGGGCCGGACTCCTCGAACCACTCCCAGGCGTCGGGGGTGACCTCCTCGAGCGCTCGGAACGCCGTGAGCATGCGCTCCCGGGCGCGTCGGAACCCGTCCCGCACCTCGTCGAGCACCATCGCATGCGAGCGCCTGAACCCCTCCCGGTTCGCGGCCTCGATCGTGGCCGGGGTTTCGTCGGCGCCGCCGCCCCAGTCCCCCGCGGCGATCCGCTCGAGGACGTCGGCGCAATCGCCCATCCAGAACCCCACGTGGAACATCACATCCTTGGGGGACCACCCCTCCGTCGTCACGGTCGGCTCCTCGAGGCGGCCGGGGGGGATCGAAGCGAGCACCTCTGAGAGACGGGTCCAGCCCGCGCCCTCCTCGGCGATCAATCGGTCGAGGTCCACGGTCACCGATCCCGGGGCGCGACGTCGGACCCGGACTCAGACCCGGACTCGAGCTCTGGCTCCGGGTCGGGGTCCGGGAGGAACTGGAAG
>JBDTNY010000071.1:0-8562 GCA_039933515.1 Actinomycetota bacterium | reverse complement strand
TCCGGTCGGCGCCGGCGTGCACAGCCCCGACGGCGACGGTCAGACGCTCACCCGCCGTATCGAGGCCGGCCGAAAGGTGACCTTCACGATCTCGGCCAAGCGCAGCGGCTCGGGCCGAAGCTCCGTGACCTTCCTCGGCTGCGCCGGAGCGCCCGGGTTCGCGGTGACCTACCGGCTCCCCGACGGCACGGTCGTGACGCTCGACGTCACCGGCAGCGGGTACGACTACCGCCAGGTCGACGTGGGCGAGGTCGTTCGCATGCGACTCACCGTCGACACCGCGCCGAGCGCAGCTGGCGACGAGGCGTTCTGCGGCGTTGGCGCCTATACCCCCGATCGCGGCGACGTGGTGGCCGCGAGGATCGTCGCGGTCTGATCTCGCTCTCGCGGTGCAAGCCGACTCAGCGAGGGCTGCGCTCGGAGAGACGGTTGCGCAGGGTTCCGATGCTCTCCGCCGCGAGCTCCACCGATACTCCCGGCCAGAGCCGGCGCGACGGATCGGCGTCATCGTCGACGGGGGGGAACGGTCCGAGCGCGAACGCGTCGCCGCGCTCGATCACCGCGTGGCGTGAGACCGACGCGATCAGCTCGAACAGCGAGGCGGCAGCGCCGTTGAGGTTCCCCTTCAACACGTCGCGATCGTCGACCTTGACGGTCACGAACATCGCCTGCGGGTCGAGCTCGTCGGCGGTCACCACACACGGCCCGACCGAGATGGGGACCCCGTCGGCCGAGGGGACCGGAGATCCGTCGGCCGATCGCGCGCGCCAATCGTTCACGAGCGTGTAGCCGAAGACGTCGGCCCGCACCTCGTCGGCGGTGACCTTCGATGCCTCGTTCCCGATCACGGCGGCCACCATCGGTTCGTAGTCGAGCCAGGCGGCGCTCGCAGGCCACGGCACCGGCTGCTCGGGACCGATGATGCGCCGTTCGACGTCCATCGCCCGCGGTGAGAGCAGGGAATGCGGGAACAACGGGGTCAGGATGCGCGGCTTCGGCACGCGCCAGTTCCACGCGTCGTCGCGCTCCAGGGCGGCACGGGCGGCATCCATGACGCTGCCACGGCTGCTCGAGACCAGATCCTCGAGGGTCGCGGGGAAGGCCGGATGCCCGACCGCGTCGGGCAGGTCCACCACCTCACCCTCGAGGATCGCTCCCAGTCGCCGGTGCCCCCCCCGGTCGTAGGTCACGAGCCTCATAGGGAGCCGAAGCATACGCCCCCCCAGGGCCGGATTCCGGTGTTCGACCAGCGACTTCGATGCCTGACCGCGAGGTCGCGTGTGCATGGGCGGTGAAACAGCCGCTCGGCTAGCATGGCGGCCTCAGCACGCGATCCGGCGCGTTCTCACGGAGGGGCGAGCAGTCATGGCAGAAGGTTTCCGCGTCACGTACGCGACGATGTCGGCCGACAACGAAGAACTGCACAAGGGCTACAACGAAGGGATCGAGCAGGCCAAGGCCGAGCTCGGCAGGACGATCCCCGTCGTGGTGAACGGCGAGGAGCGCGAGGGCGAAGGCACGTATGAGCTGCGCTCTCCGATCGACGACGACGTCGTGCTCGCGCACATCTCGCAGGCGACCCGCCAAGACGTCGAGGACGCGATCGCTTCGGCAAAGGGCACCAAGCTCGCGTGGGACCGGATGGGATGGCAGAAGCGCGTCGAGCTGATCAACAACGCGGCCGACCTCATCAGCGAGCGACGCAACCTCCTCTCGGCGCTGATGGCGATGGAGGTCGGCAAGAGCCGCCTCGAGGCCCTCGGCGACGTCGAGGAGACGGCAGACCTGATGCGCTGGAACGCCAAGGAGGTTGCCGACCACCAAGGCTTCAAGGTGCCGATGCAGGCGATGGGGTCCGCCGGTGACTATTACGACGTGCTGCGGCCCTTCGGCGTGTGGGCCGTCATCAGCCCGTTCAACTTCCCGATGGCGTTGTCAGGCGGGCCTTCGAGCGGCGCTCTCGTGGCCGGCAACACGGTGGTGTTCAAGCCGGCCCATCAGGGCGCCTTGCTGGGCTACAAGCTTTACGAGATCTATCGGGACGCCGGCATCCCGGCGGGCGCCTTCCACTACATCCCGGGCCGTGGCTCGGTCGTCGGCGACGCGATCGTGCACCACAAGGACGTCGACGGCATCACCTTCACCGGGTCCTATGACGTCGGGATGTCGATCTACAAGACGTTCGCGACCGAGTACCCCAAGCCCGTGATCTGCGAGATGGGCGGCAAGAACCCGACGATCGTCACGAAACACGCCGACCTGGACAAGGCGAGCGACGGGGTGATGCGATCCGCTTTCGGATTTGGGGGCCAGAAGTGCTCGGCGAACTCCCGGGTCTACGTCGAGCGCGACGTCTACGACGACTTCCTGGCGCAGCTGAAGACCAAGACCGAGGCGATCAAGATCGGCGATCCTCTCGAGCGCGATGTCTATCTGGGGCCTCTCATCAACGACGCGGCGATCGAGACCTACGAGGAGGCCGTGGAAGCGGCACGCAAGGCGGGCTCGGTCGTAACCGGTGGCGAGCGTGTCACCGAAGGCGAACTCGCACGCGGCAAGTTCGTCCGTCCAACGGTGGTCGAGGTGCCGACGGACCATTGGTTGTTCGAGAAAGAGCTCTTCGTGCCTTTCGTGGCGGTGGCGCCGGTCGACTCCCTGGACCAGGGCATCGAGCTGTCGAACGCGAGCGAGTACGCCTTGACCGCCGGGCTGTACAGCGAGGACGAAACCGAGATCCAGGAATGGCTCGACCGGATCGACGGAGGCGTGGTCTACGTCAACCGCCGGGCCGGCGCGACGACGGGCGCGTGGCCGGGCGTGCAGCCGTTCGGCGGCTGGAAGGGCTCCGGTACCACGGGGAAGGCGGGCGGCGGCCCGTACTACGTCACGCAGTACATGCGGGAGCAATCCAGGACGGTGATCGAGGAGTGACACCGGAGCTGTCGACCCTCGCCTACGAAGGACTGGCGTCCCATGTTCGTCCCAGGCTGATCACCGAGGTGCCCGGGCCCGAGGCGATGGCCCGGATCGAGCGTGACCGCAAGGTGACCTCGCCCTCGCTGCCGCGCGCCTATCCCTTCGTGCCGCGCCGCGGCGCGGGGTCCATCGTCGAGGACGTCGACGGCAACCTGTTCCTGGATCTGAACGCCGGGATCGCGGTGACGTCCACTGGCCACTGCCATCCGAGCGTGGTGGAAGCCGTCAGCCGCCAGGCCACCGAGCTGCTGCATTACTCGGCGAGCGACTTCTATCTGCCGATCTACACCGACGTCTGCGAGCGACTCGACGCGATGGCGCCTTTCGGCGGCAGGAGCGCCAGGTCGTTCCTGACGAACTCGGGGACCGAGGCGGTCGAGGCCGCGATCAAGCTCGCGCGCTACGTCACGGGCCGCCAGTATCTGATCGGCTTCTATCAGTCGTTCCACGGCCGCTCGATGGGGAGCGTTTCGCTCACGGCGAGCAAGGCGAAGTACCGCACGCATTTCGGGCCGCTGATGCCGTCGGTCTACCACTCGTTCTACGGCGACTTCGACTACCTCGAAGAGGTGCTGTTCAAGCGGGTGGTGGCGCCGAACGAGGTCGCCGCCATCGTCGTCGAGTCCTGGTTGGGCGAAGGGGGATACGTCCTGCCCCCCGAGGGATGGTTCCGCTACCTGCGCGAGCTCTGCGACCGTCACGGCATCTTGCTCGTCTGCGACGAGGTGCAGTCGGGCATGGGTCGCAGCGGCACGATGTGGGCGATCGAGCAGGAGGGCGTGACCCCCGACGTCATCACGGCCGGCAAGGGCATCGCGAGCGGGCTGCCGCTGGGCGCCATGATCGCGCGAGACGATCTGATGCGGTGGGAGCTCGGCTCGCACGGCTCCACCTACGGTGGGAGCCCGGTATCGTGCGCGGCCGCGCTCGCGACCTTCGACGTTATCGAGAGAGAGGGGCTCCTGGAGAACGCACGTACGGTGGGAGAGGTTTTCCTTGCCGGATGCCGCGCGATCGCGGAACGCCATCCGATCGTGAAGGATGTGCGTGGCCGCGCATTGTGGATCGGCTTGTCGTTCACCGACCACCGCCAGGCGCTCGCCGTCGAGCAATCGGCGTTCCGCAAGGGCCTGCTCACGCTCGGGTGCGGCGACGACGCGATCCGCATCTCGCCGGCCCTCAACTTCCGGGAAGACCAGGCGATCGCCGCGCTCGAGATCTTCGAGGAAGCCATCGCCGAGGTAGAAGCCGGGAGATAGGTCGTGACCTCGCTCGTAGCCAGCCTGACGATCGACTGCCGAAACCCTCGAGCGGTCGCTGAGTTCTGGAACGCCGCGCTCGGGTACGTGGTCGACGATGCTGACGACGAGGGCGCGTTGATCGTCGATCCCACCGGCCGGCACTGGCCGATCCTTTTCCTGGTCGTGCCCGAGACGAAATCGACCAAGAACCGGTTGCACGTGGATCTGTCGCCGCCGACGACGATGGCCGCCGAAGTGGATCGCCTCGTGACCGTAGGGGCTGCGGTCGTGCGGCGGGTCGACGAGCACGGCAGTTATTGGACCGTGATGACCGACCCCGAGGGCAACGAGTTCTGCGTGCTGAGAGGCCCTGACGACGATCCGCCGAAGCCGCGACCGGCATGACGGTCAGCAAGGTCACCACGATGCACGACGCCGTGCGCGAGTTCGTGCACGACGGGGACACGGTGGCGATCGAGGGATTCACGCATCTCATCTGTTTCGCCGCGGGCCACGAGATCATCCGGCAGCGGCGCCGCGATCTCACGCTCGCCCGGATGACGCCCGACGTGGTCTACGACCAGATGATCGGCGCGGGTGTGGCATCCAAGATGATCTTCAGCTGGATGGGCAACCCCGGAGTCGGGAACCTGCATGCGGTGCGTCGACGGATCGAGAAGGCCGACCCCGCCCCCCTGGAGATCGAGGAGTACTCGCATTTCGGCATGGTGTGCCGGTACATGGCGGGGGCCGCGAACCTGCCGTTCTTCCCGATCCGCAGCTACTACGAGTCCGACATCCCGAAGGTGAATCCGAAGATCGTGCCGATGGCCTCCCCGTACGACCCCGACGATCAGGTCTACGTCGTGCCGCCCCTCAAGCCCGACGTCGCGATCGTGCACGCGCAACGAGCCGACGCGTCGGGCGACACCCAGATCTGGGGCCTGATGGGATGCCAGAAAGAGGTGGCGTTCGCTGCGCGGAAGGTGATCGTCGTCGTCGAGGAGATCGTCGAGGAGTCGTTGATCAGGCGCGACCCGAACCGCACGGTGATCCCGGGCGTCGTGGTCGATGCCGTGGTGGAGGAACCGTTCGCGTGTCACCCGAGCTTCGCCCAGGGTTACTACGATCGCGACAACCACTTCTACCTGGAGTGGGATCGGATCGCGAAGGACCCCGCCACGCTCGACGCCTGGCTCGACGAGTGGGTGTTCGGGCTCGCGAACCATGCCGAGTACGTGGAGAGATACGGCGCCGCCCATTGGGCCAAGCTCCGGCCGACCCCCGCGCTCTCGGGCGAGGTCGACTACGGGAGATACGCATGAAGCCCAGCGCCTCGCCGGACCTGGGTTACTCCAAGTCCGAGATCATGATCGCCGCGAGCGCGCGGCAACTCGGTGGCGTCACGAACTGCTTCGTGGGCGTGGGCCTGCCGAACATCGTCTGCAACCTTGCCCAGCGCACGGTCGCCCCCTCGCTGCAGCTCGTCTACGAGTCAGGTGTTTTCGGTGCGAGGCCCGAGCGCCTCCCGCTATCGATCGGCGACCCGACGCTCGCGACCGGCTCCACCGCGGTCACGAGCATGTTCGAGCTGTTCGCGTTCTACCTGCAGGCAGGGCTGATCGATGTCGCATTCCTCGGTGGGGCGCAGATCGACCGCTTCGGGAACCTCAACACGACGGTGATCGGCGATTACGAGCACCCCAAGGTGCGGCTGCCCGGCTCCGGCGGCGCGTGCGAGATCGCGATCCACGCCAAGCAGATCCTGGTGATCA
The DNA here is from genome assembly GCA_039933515.1 of Actinomycetota bacterium. Taxonomy (GTDB): domain Bacteria; phylum Actinomycetota; class UBA4738; order UBA4738; family HRBIN12; genus JAOUEA01. The sequence continues at coordinate 2,570 of JBDTNY010000071.1, read as the reverse complement.
TGCGGCAGGCCCAGCGCTCGTTCGTCGACGCGCTCGACTTCCGCACCTCCCCCGGGCACAGTGGCGACCCGGCGCACGACGCCGCCCGAGGGTGGAACGGCAGTGGGCCCACGAGCGTCGTCACCGACCTGGGAACCTACGGGTTCGACGGGGGAACCGGCGAGATGGTGCTGCGAACGCTGCACCCAGGCGTCACGCTGGACGACGTGAAAGCCAACATGGGATGGGAGCCGAGGGTCGCTTCAGACCTCGGCGAGACCCCGGTGCCGACGGTGGAGGAGCTCAGGTTGATCCGCGAAGAGCTCGATCCCGGCGGCACCTACACGAAGTAGGCGACGTGCCTGCCGACGCCCCGGCCCCGACGCTCGAAGAACCCGTGTGGTTCGAGCGACTCCGCAAGCCGACGTGGCTGCTTCCTGCCCCTCGGGCGGACGCGGTGCGCGTGGCGTTCGCCTCCGAGCACCCGGAGGGCGCACCCGAGCGTGACCTCGCCATCGGTCTCCCGCTCTTCCTCGCGGAAGCCGTTCGCTTCGCCACCGAAGCCGACACAGTCGCGATGACCGAGCCCGTGGCCCCGGGGGCCGGCGACCTCCCGGCGCGCCTTCTGGATGCCTCGCTCCTGGTGATGACCTCGTTGCGGGGCACGGCCGAGGCGCGGCGGCTCTCGCTCCGCGTGGACCGTCCCGCGGGCGTGATCGTAGACGTCGAGATCGACGCCCGCGACGGACCCGAGCTTGCCGAGGCGCTCGCCGATCTCCCGCGTCGCGTCACCGACGCGGTTCGCACCGCCGGGGTGCCGGGAACCTGGGCGCCGGTGTACGCCCCCCCCGGCCCCTCGCACGCCCTCCGGTACGTGCAGGCGCATCGGGCGTGCCTGGAGCTCGGAGCCGACGCGCTGTATCCCCCGGCCGACGACGACCCCGAGATCGTGTCGGCTCGCCGGACGGTCGTGAAGGCGCTTCTGGGGGCGCTCGGGGACTTCGCGCAGCGCGCACGCGGCGCGTTCCCCACGATGCTCTACTTCGCCGGGCTCGCGGGCGCGCACGCTCACGGGTCCAACCTGCCGCTCGATTTCCGTCTGCAGACGAACGCGCTCTGCATGGGGGCCACCGACACGCGCGACATCGCCTACCGGCTGTCCACGCTGGTCCTCAGGCTCCAGGGCGACGTGCAGATCGCCGATCGTCGGGCGGTGTCGTTGGAGGGAGCCGGCGACCGCGCGCTGGCCGCCTGGCTCGGTCGCGTCAAGGCGGTACGGTGACGTCCATGCCGAACGATCGGGACGAACCGAGATCGTCTCCCCGGCCGAACGAGGGCACGGTGTCCCCGGATCGGAACGAGCCCGAGCCCGACTGGGCCGAGGAGATCCGTGCTCGCCGGCGCGCGCGGAGCGACCGGCTCCGCGAGATATTCGCGACCTTCGATGACGATCCCGAACGGGGTGCGCCCGCCGCTCCGAAGCGAGAGGGCCCTCGTCCGTGAGCCACGTCTTCCCGCGCGTGGTGGATCGGGAGCTGCCGAAGGCCGTGCATGCCGAAGGGGTATGGATCACGGCGGCCGACGGTACGCGGTACCTCGACGGCGCCGGGGGAGCGATCGTCGTCAACGTGGGACACGGCGTGCCGCAGGTCATCGAGGCGATCGAACGGCAGCTTCGCGCCACGCAGTACGTGCACGGCACGATGTTCACGACCGATGCCCTCGAGGCGTACGCGGACGAGCTGGCGCCGCTGCTCCCCATGGACGATCCGCACCTCTATCCGGTGAGCGGCGGTAGCGAGGCGGTCGAGACCGCGATCAAGATGGCGCGCAGCTATCACCTGGCGCGTGGCGAGACCGCGCGCGTCGTGGTGATCGGGCGAAGGAGCGCGTACCACGGCAATACGATCGGGGCGCTCGACGCGAGCGGGAAGGAACCGCTCCGTAAGCCCTACACGCCGTGGCTCGGGCGGTTCCCGCACGTTCCGGCGGCCTACGAGTACCGCTGCGGGAACCCGGCGCACCCCGACGCCTGCGGCACGTGGCATGCCGGCGAGCTCGAGCGCGTGATCTCCCAATCGGGGGAAGGCGCCACCGCCGCGTTCATCGCCGAGCCGGTGGCCGGCGCGACCCTCGCCGCCGCCGTGCCCTGCGACGACTACTGGCCCGCCGTGGTGGCGGTCTGCCGGCGTCGTGGCGTGCTCGTGATCGCCGACGAGGTCATGACGGGTTTCGGCCGCACCGGACGCTGGTTCGGCGGGGATCACTGGGGGGTGCGCCCCGACATCTTGACGGCCGGCAAGGGCACCACGAGCGGCTACGTGCCGTTCGGGTTCGCGGCCGCGACGGGCGAGGTCTTCGAGACGGTGGCCTCGGCGGGGTTCGTCCACGGGTTCACCTGGTCGCACAACGCTCTCGGGGCCGCCGCGGGTCGAGCCGTCCTGCGCGTGCTCCAACAGGAGGGACTCGTCGAGCGCGCCGCGGCCCTCGGGGAGCGTCTCAGCAGGGACCTGCGCGAGGCGACGTCGGACATCGCCTGCGTCGGCGATGTCCGAGGGCTGGGCATGATGATCGGTGTTGAGCTCGTGCGA